>NZ_JBHXQZ010000117.1:11275-22599 GCF_042717095.1 Streptomyces sp. NPDC058632
GGCACCCAAAAACCCGAAACCGTATCTGGGGCGGTGCGCTCGTCATGTTGTTCTTGGGGGGGGCGCTGGCGTCGGCGCTCGGTGGCTGGGGCCGGCCCTCGCGCCGACGCCACCACCCTGGCTACGACTGCCGTCCTACCAGGCGAAGGCCTCCGGGGACGGGCCCGGGCCGGGGAAGATCTCGTCCAGCGAGGCCAGCAGTTCCTCGCCCAGCTCCAGCTCCACCGCCCGCAGCGCCGACGCCAGCTGCTCGGCGGTGCGCGGACCGACGATCGGGCCGGTCACCCCGGGCCGGGTGAGCAGCCAGGCCAGGGCCGCCTCGCCGGGCTCGATGCCATGCTTGTCGAGCAGGTCCTCGTACGCCTGGATCCGGGCGCGGCCCGCCGGGTCGGCGAGGGTGTCGGCGGCCCGTCCGGAGGCACGGCGTCCGCCCTCGACCTGCTTCTTGATCACACCGCCGAGCAGCCCGCCGTGCAGCGGCGACCAGGGGATGACCCCGAGCCCGTACTCCTGCGCTGCCGGGACGACCTCCATCTCGGCGCGGCGCTCGGCGAGGTTGTAGAGGCACTGCTCGCTGACCAGGCCGATGGTCCCGCCCCGCCGGGCCGCGGTCTCGTTCGCCTGGGCGATCTTGTAGCCGGGGAAGTTGGACGACCCGGCGTAGAGGACCTTCCCCTGCTGGACCAGGACGTCGACGGCCTGCCAGATCTCGTCGAACGACGTGCTGCGGTCGATGTGGTGGAACTGGTACAGGTCGATGTGGTCGGTCTGCAGCCGCTTCAGCGAGGCGTCCACGGCCCGCCGGATGTTCAGGGCGGACAGCTTGTCGTGGTTGGGCCACGCCTCGCCGTCGGCGCCCATGTTCCCGTACACCTTGGTGGCGAGCACGACCTTGTCGCGCCGCCCGCCACTCTTGGCGAACCAGTTGCCTATGATCTCCTCGGTGCGGCCCTTGTTCTCGCCCCAGCCGTAGACGTTGGCCGTGTCGAAGAGGTTGATCCCGGCGTCGAGCGCCGCGTCCATGATGGCGTGGCTGTCGGCCTCGTCGGTCTGCGGACCGAAGTTCATCGTCCCGAGGACGATCCGGCCGACCTTGAGTCCCGTGCGTCCCAGCTGCGTGTACTTCATGACCCCAAGCCAACGTCTTGGAGTGCCCTCCAGGCAAGCGGGCCGGGGACGGGGGGAGCGGGATCAGTCGCGGGGGAGGTCGGCCGTGCCTGCGGGGACGACCCGGGCCGTCGGCTGTCCGGTGACCGAGGCGATCATGTCGAAGTCGCCGTCATGGTGCAGAACAATGGCGTCGTGACGTTCGGCTGTCGCTGCGATGATCAGGTCGGAGACCGACAGGGCCTTCCAGTTCCCCCTCTGGATGAGAAGCGTCTGGACGTCGAGTGCCCGGTCCCAGGCTTCGTCCGGAGTCGGCAGCCACTCGAAGCCGCGCATTTCGTCGCGGATTCGTTCGGCGTCGGCCTTGGACCGGGCACTGTGCAGGACCTCGGGTTCCACCGCGCCGCACACCGCCGGCAGTCCGGCGTCGTGCGACGGGTCGACGACGGCGCGGACCGTCGGCTTCGGACAACGCGGGCCAGGGCCGACTTGTCGATCAAGTAGTGGCCGGTCACGCGGCTCCCCGCGAGCCGGTCGTCTCCTCCACGGGCCCCGTGAGCCCGGGCAGCCCGCCTTCGGCAAGCCAGTTCAGGAACGACGCCCGCTTCCGGCGTTCGATGGCGTCCTCGAGAGCCGCGTTCACGGTGGCGACCTTGGTGTTCGTTCCGAAGATCTCGGCAGCTCCGGCCAGCTTGGCGTCGTCGATGCCGATGACTGTTCGTGCCATGTGGACCTCCGGGACGGGCCGGCGCTCAACGGGGCGAGGATATCGAAATCATCGACACTTGATATCTCTGGTTACCGTTTCCCCAAAGCCCCGTTCGGGGCTCCGGGTCTCGTAGGGCCCGCCCAGCTCCCAGCCCTGGTGCATCGCCTCCGCGAAGGCCTCCGCGATCTTGTGTTCGCCGTTCGCGTTGGGGTGGGTGCCGTCGTACGTGTCGGTGTGGATGTCGTACGAGGGCGGGAGGGTGGCCAGGAGGACGGGGGAGGCCGGGGTGTCGAGGTCGGCGGCCGCCTTCGCCAGGAGTTCGTTGAAGCGGGTGACCTGGACGGCGAAGTCCGGGTCGGCCTCCGCGCGGATGTTGGGGATCACCGGGAGCAGGACCAGGTGGACGCGCCGGTTGGCCGCCCGTGCTTCGGTGACGAAGGAGACGACGTTGTCCGCGGTCTGTTCGGCGTTCGTGTAGAAGCCGAGGTCGATCAGGCCCAGGGAGACCAGGAGGACGTCGGCGCGCAGGGTGCGGACGGCCTCGCCGATCAGCGGTGCCATGTGGTGCCAGCCCTCGCCCCAGCCGGCCAGGTGCCCGCGCGGGAAGTCCGGGTCGGCGTAGGCGTGCGACGTGGGGGCGTCCGTCTGCCGGTCGTGCAGCGTCTCGCGCGGGCCGACGAGGGTGAACGGGCCGTCGTACTCCGCGCACAGGTGCTGCCACAGGCGGTAGCGCCAGGTGTGTTCACCCGCGCTCCCGATGGTCATCGAGTCGCCGACGGGCATGAACCTGAGCATCGGATCATCATGGACGATCGGCCCCGCCACCGCGATGTGAGTCCGGCCACCCGCCGTGAACCGCTCGGTCCCCCGCCGTGAACTGCGCGGTGTGGTGGCAGTCTTGGGTCATGCGCCGATCCTTCGCACTGCTCGCCGCGGCCCTCCTCCTCGGGGCGGGTGCCGCACCCGCCTCTGCAGCCGACGGCGGCGACGCGGGTGCAGGGAACGATTCCTTCACGATCCAGGACCCGCGGATCACCGAGTCCAGCGGCCTCGCCGCCTCCCGGCTCCACCCGGGCGTCTACTGGACCCACAACGACAGCGACGACGGCGCCCACCTCTACGCCGTCGACAGCGCGACCGGCGAGACCGTCGCCCGGATCACCTTCACCGGCGTCGGCAGCCCCCGGGACGTCGAGGCCGTCTCCATCGGGCCGGACAACCGGATCTTCGTCGGGGACATCGGCGACAACCTCGGCGGCACCTGGCCCCACGTGTGGATCTACGAGCTGCCCGAGCCGAAGGAGCTGCGGGACCAGACCGTGCGGGCCACGCAGTACGTCGTCACGTACTCCGACGGGGCCCGCGACGCCGAGTCCCTCGCCGTGCACCCCAGGACCGGGCGCGTCTACCTCGTCGACAAGAAGGAGGAGGGCGGGCACCTGTACGAAGGGCCCGCCGAGCTCTCCGCCTCGGGCGGCAACGTCTTCCGGCCGATCGCCCCCGTCGACCTGTGGGCCACCGACGCCGCCTTCTCGCCCGACGGCCGGGAACTCGCCGTACGGTCGTACTTCGGCGGCATCCAGTACGCCTGGGACGACGCCGCGGACGGGAAGATCGAGCGCAAGGGGCGGCTCAGCGTGCCGCTCGCGGGGCAGGGCGAGTCCGTGAGCTACTCCGCCGACGGCTCCCGACTGATGTACGGGAGCGAGGGCGAGCAGAGCCCGGTCGAGTCCCGGGAGGTGCCCGGCGGCGGCACCGGTGGCGTGGACGGTGAGTCGTCCGGGGGCGGAGGCCCGGCGGCGGACGGGGAGGACGGGGCCGGCGGGGACGGGCTCGGGGCCGGGGTGGTCGGGGTGATCGTCGTGGGGGCCGTCCTGCTCGGGCTACGCCGGCTGTTCCGGCGGAGCTGATCGGTCCGGCCCGGCTGCGGGGGCGGACGACGGGGCGCCCTTCGCGGTGCGGGCGGTCACGAACACTTCCAGGCCGTCCAGGATGCGTTGCAGTCCGAACTCGAAGTGGTCGAAGTCGGCGCCGAAGGTGTCCTCGGAGAGCGAGGCCAGGACGGGGTAGCGCCCGCTGAGCATGGCCTTCTCCAGTGCCGGCCGCTGTGCCTCCCAGAACTGCGTGTCCGTCAGTCCCGAGCGGCGCTCGGCCTCCGCCTCGTACAGCTGGGTGCGGGCGGCACCGACGACATATCCGTCGATCATGACGATCGCCGACACCAGCTCGGGGTCGGACAGGTTCATCGGCTTGATCCGCGTGAGTACCTTCTCCATGCCGTCGAGCGCGCTCGGGCCGAGGATCGGGCGGGACTGGTTGACCTCCAGCAGCCACGGATGGCGGCGGTACAGCGCGAGGGTGGCGTGGCCCAGGGCTTCCAGGGTGGAGCGCCAGTCGCCGTCGCCGAAGTCGGCGGGCTCCTCCGACGGGCGCTGTACGCGGTCCAGCATCAGGTCGAGCAGCTCGGCCTTGCCGGGGACGTAGCGGTACAGGGACATCGTGCCGGTGCCGAGCTCGGTGGCGATCCGGCGCATGGAGAGCGCGCCGAGTCCCTCCCGGTCCGCGACCTCGACGGCGGCCTCCACCACGCGGTCCAGGGTCAGGCCCGGCTTCGGCCCTCGGCTGGGCCGTCGGCCCGTGTCCCACAGCAGGTGGAGGGTGCGGCTGATGTCGCCGCTGCCACTGGATTCCGTACCGCCCGCACCGCTCTTCATGGAGGCAGTTTAGATCCGCGCGAAAAAATTGGGTACACCGTACGCGTAATCGGGTACGGTGTACCCAGTTAAGTGGAAGGGGGACCCATGGATGACGGTTACGCGGTGTGGGCCGAAGGGCTGGACAAGCGGTACGGCGGGAAACGCGCCCTCGACGGCTTCGACCTCGCCGTCCGTACGGGCACCGTGCACGGCCTGCTGGGGCCGAACGGCGCCGGGAAGACCACCGCGGTGCGCATCCTGTCGACGCTGGTCCGGCTGGACGGGGGGCGGGCCACGGTGGCCGGTCTCGACGTCGGACGGCGGGCGCGCGAGGTGCGGGCGCGGATCGGGCTCACGGGGCAGTACGCCGCCGTGGACGAGGTGCTCACCGGACGGCAGAACCTCGAGATGTTCGGGCGGTTGTTCCATCTGGGCGGGAAGCGGGCCCGGTCGCGGGCCACCGAACTGCTGGAGCGGTTCGACCTGAGTGACGCCGCCGACAAGGGAGTCGACGGCTACAGCGGAGGCATGCGGCGACGGCTGGACCTCGCCGCCTCCATGATCCTCGCGCCGGCCGTGCTCTTCCTGGACGAGCCGACGACGGGGCTCGACCCCCGCAGCCGGAACGAGGTCTGGGACTCCGTGAGGGCGTTGGTCGCGGACGGCACGACCGTGCTGCTCACCACGCAGTACCTGGAGGAGGCCGACAAACTGGCCTCCCGCATCACCGTCATCGACCAGGGGCGGGCCATCGCGGACGACACCCCGGACGGGCTGAAGAACCTCGTCGGTGGCGACCGCATCGAGGTCGTCGTCGCCGAACGGGCCGACATCCCGCGGGCGGTGAAGGTGGTCGCCCGGGTCACCGACGGCGAACCCGAGTCGGACGAGAGCGAGTTGCGCGTGCACGCCCCGGTGACGGACCGGGTGGCCGCGCTGACCGAGGTGGCGCGCACCCTCCAGGACGAGGGAGTGCGGGTCGAGGACATCGGGCTGCGCAGGCCCAGCCTCGACGACGTCTTCCTGCGCCTCACCGGCCACCGCACGGACGTTTCGCAGCCGAAGGAGGCCGCCGCATGAGCGCCGCCGACCCGACCACCGGCCTGCCTACCGGCCGGGGCGCCGGCCCCCTGGCCGATCCGGCCACCGCCCCGGCCGCGCGCAGCCGCGCGTACTGGGCGCTCGCCGACTGCTGGAACATCGTCCGCCGCGGCCTGACCCATTACCGGCGCCAACCCGTCAACATCGCCTGGCAGCTGGGCTTCCCGATCCTGTCGGTGCTGCTCTACGGCTACGTCTTCGGCAGCGCGATGACGGTGCCCGGTGGCGGGGACTACAAGGACTTCCTGATGCCCGGGATGTTCGTGATGACGATGGCGTTCGGCTTCATCAACACCGCGACCATCGTGGTGTACGACGCCACCAAGGGCGTGATCGACCGGTTCCGCTCGATGCCGATGGCGCCGTCCGCGGTGGTGGCCGGGCGTGGGGTGACCGATCTGGTCGTCGCCTGCGCCGAGTTGGGCATCCTCGTGCTCACCGCGCTGGCCATGGGCTGGCGGCCGGACGGCGGTTGGGGCTTCCTCGCTGCGTTCGGGCTGCTGCTGTGGCTGCGGTTCGCGCTCATCTGGCTCGGGGTGTGGCTCGGGCTGCTCGTGCCCAACCCGGAGGCGGCGGGCGGGCTGTTCGCGGTCGCCTTCCCGCTGACGATGATCTCCAGCATCTTCGTGGCCCCGCAGCTCATGCCCGACTGGCTGGGCTGGATCGCCGCCTGGAACCCCATCTCGTCCACGGCCGCGGCCACGCGTGAGCTGTTCGGTACGCCGGTCGGCGGAGGCGACTCCTGGGTCGAACAGCACGCGCTGCTGATGGCGGGGGTGTGGCCGCTCGTCCTGACGGCGATCTTCCTGCCGCTCGCGGTACGGAGGTTCCAGCGGCTCAGCCGGTGAGCGGCTGATCGGGCGTGACCCGGGCGTGAGGCGGGCGTGAGGCGGGCGGTGTTCGAGAGGCGAATGCCGTCCGCCTTCTTGACGTGCTCATGTGACATGGCTTGCATGGAGGGTGCGGGGTAGTGGGAGCGCTCCCACTCGTTCCGGGCCCGCCCCTCCGAGAGGAAGCAGCGACATGTTCCGCAGCTTGCGAAGAGCGCTGTGCGTGGCCGTGGCGGCGTTCCTGTTACCGCTGGCGGGTGCGCAGTCGGCCGGTGCGGCGGAGCCGGGCGACGGCACGGCCCGTGCGGCGGCGGCCGGTGAAGGGTACTGGCACACCGACGGACGTCGGATCCTGGACGCGTCCGGGCAGCCCGTACGGATCGCCGGCATCAACTGGTTCGGCTTCGAGACCGACGTCCACGTGGCCCACGGCCTGTGGGCCCGCGACTACAAGGGCATGCTCGACCAGATCAAGTCCCTCGGCTACAACACCGTCCGCGTCCCCTACAGCGACGACATCCTCAAGCCGGGCACCCTGCCCGACAGCATCAGCCACGACGGCATCAACACCGACCTGCGCGGCCTGACCTCGCTCCAGGTGCTGGACCGGATCGTGGCGCACGCGGGGCAGGCGGGCCTGAAGATCGTGCTCGACCGGCACCGTCCCGACGCGGCCGCGCAGTCCGCGCTCTGGTACACCGACGCGGTCCCCGAGTCGACGTGGATCACCAACCTCAAGGCGCTCGCCGCCCGTTATGAGGGCGATGCGACCGTCATCGGCATCGACCTGCACAACGAGCCCCGCGATCCCGCCTGCTGGGGCTGCGGCGACACGGCGCGGGACTGGCGGCTGGCGGCCGAGCGGGCCGGCAACGCGGTGCTGTCCGTCAACCCCGAGCTGCTGGTCTTCGTCGAGGGCGTGCAGTCGTACAACGGGGCCAACGGCTGGTGGGGCGGCAACCTGATGGGCGTCGCCGAGCACCCGGTCCGCCTGGACGTGCCGGACCGGCTCGTCTACTCCGCCCACGACTACGCCACCAGCGTGGCCCAGCAGCCCTGGTTCAGCGACCCCTCCTTCCCCGCCAACATGCCGGGAATCTGGGACAAGTACTGGGGCTACGTCTTCAAGCAGGACATCGCCCCGGTCTGGCTCGGCGAGTTCGGCACGACACTCCAGTCGGGCGTGGACCAGCGGTGGCTGTCCGCGCTGGTGTCGTACCTGCGGTCCACCTCGGAGCACGGGGCCGACAGCTTCCACTGGACCTTCTGGTCCTGGAACCCCAACTCCGGTGACACCGGCGGGATCCTCAAGGACGACTGGACGACCGTGGACACGGTGAAGGACGGGTACCTCGCGGACATCAAGGCACCGGGATTCGCGGCGGGCGATCCCGGTGATCCCGGCGATCCGGGTGACCCCGGTGACGGGGCCGAGTGCGCCGCCGCCTACACCGTCAGCAGCGACTGGGGCGGCGGCTTCAACGCCGAGGTGAAGGTCACCAACACCGGTACCGTGCCGCTGACTTCCTGGAAGGTGACGTGGACCTGGAGCGGGACCCAGAAGGTCACCAACATGTGGAACGCGTCGCACACCCAGTCCGGGTCGACGGTCACCGCCGTCAACGCCGGCCACAACGGGGCGCTCGCGGCGGGCGCGTCGGCGAGCTTCGGCTTCGGGGGCACACCCGGCGGCGGGAGCGTGCCGAGCGTGAGCTGCACGGCGACGTGAGCGACGTCTGATCAGGGCCCGGCACAGTGTTCCGTACACGGTGCCGGGTTTCCTGCCGACGCAGGCCGTACGACTGATGCCGGGGGGCGTCGGAGTTTCAGGAAAGGTCACGGTTCGCCCGTCGCCGATACGCTGCCTGTATGGGGCAGCTGGTGCTTCCACCTGCGGATTTCCGGCTCTACGGGGAAAGCGGCCCTCACGGAGGGGGAGCTTTCGGCCACATGTCCACACGGTGGCTGGATGGCTTGCTGTCCAGTGCCGCATCAGGCAGCGTTCGCCCCGTCGGCTGTCTCACGCGGAAGCGCGGCCACCCGAACGCCTATCGCCGCATGGGCAAGGTGACCAGAGCGGCGAGTTCGGCGTCGGTGGCGGGTCTGAGCGTCGACAGGATGCGCCGCGCGGCGGCCAGATCGACGCGGTCTCCCGCCGCGGTGACGGTGTAGACCAGGCCGTCGCGGTGCAGCCGCAGCTCCTCCCGTCCGTAGTCTCCCTCGTCCGTCAGCAACAGACGGCCGCCGCCGTCGTCCGTGCAACGGAGCGTCTCCCCGAGGGGAACGGGGCAGCCTCGCGCGTCCTGACGCCGGGTGTCGAAGCCGACGTGTTTCACGGTCAGGTGCAGCTCCGCCGCTCCGGGGTGCTCGTATCCCGCGCCGAAGCCGTCCTGGCTCGCGCCGACAACGTGAAGGGCGTAGCCGGCGGGTGGTTCCCCGACGCGTAGCAAGGCACGGTCGACACCGTTCGCGGTGAGCCACTGGTCGAGTGTCGGCGGTTGCGCCGCCGCCCAAGCGGCCCAGGCGAGCACGGCCGCTGTCCCGAGGGCGGCCACCCGTGTCCACGTCCGGGGTACGACCAGGGCCGCTGCCAGCGTGTAACAGAGGCCACCCTGTGGATAGAGCAGAGCGGAGCCGTCCAGGCGGTCGATGTGGAAGTGCACCACCACCAGTGCGCCCGCGCCTGCGGTGCCGAGCGCGTACACGCGTGCCGCCCACGCCCATCGCCCGCGCATCCCGCGAATGAGCGGTGCGGACAAGCGGACAGGCGCTGCAGTACCCGCGAACAACGCCACCGACAGCACCGCACCGACGACGCAGACGGCGATGAGGACCGGGACGTTCCCGATGAAGAGCGCGGTCGGTACGGCATGGAGGTGGAGGGCGGTTACCAGACTGCCCAGGCATCCGACCATTGCCAGATGGACGACCACGCGCCCCGCTTCGTCATCCAGCTTCATACTCGATGATCACGCACGGAGGGTGCCACGCGGTTCCGGCCAGGCATCCCCGGTGACACATGATCGCGGCGCGGCGAAGGCGTCTGGGTGGGATCGCCGACAGGGCGGACGTTGCCTGATGCGGCACTGGCTCAGGTGGTGCGACACCGGGCGGACAAGGTCCTGTGCGTTCCCTCGTCCGCGAGTGGCAGCCGGTACTCGTCCCAGGGCTCTCGCGGACCCCGGCCTATGCCGAGGAGATCACCGCGGGAAGCCCCCACTGCATCGCCCCGGACCGGGTTGCGCAGTTGCTGAAGGTGCGAGAGGCGCGGCAGTCGAAGATCGAAGAGGGTGGGGCAATCCACTCCGCCGTCCTCTGGGAGTCAGTCGTCGCATGTCCGTTGGTGCGCGCTGAGGTTCACCGGGAGCAACTCGCGGCGATCCTGGAGATCGCACAGCGGAAGAACGTCACCGTGCAAGCGCTGCCGTCCAGTACGGGCGTACGTCGTCCTGCTCCCAGGCGGAGAGCAACTGTGCAGAGGTCGCCGACACCGCCCCCGGCGGCCGAGCCGTCCGCGACAGCAAGCAGCGTGAAGGCGCCCCCCTCCTTACCGTCTCCAGCGAGGGCCGGCAGGCCTTCCTGAGCCGGTTCGCGTAGGCATCGCACAAACGCAGGGCGCCCGGCGGAGTCCACCGGGCGCCCTGCGTCGTCGTACGGGGAACGGCTACAGCTGACCGATGACGTGGTCCACGCACTTCGTCAGGGCCTCGACGTCCGCCGGGTCGACCGCCGGGAACATCGCCACGCGGAGCTGGTTGCGGCCCAGCTTGCGGTACGGATCGGTGTCGACGATGCCGTTGGCGCGCAGCACCTTGGCGACCGCGGCGGCGTCGATCTCGTCCGTGAAGTCGATGGTGCCGATCACCTGGGAACGCTTGGCCGGGTCGGTGACGAACGGGGTCGCGAACTTCGACTCCTCGGCCCAGCCGTACAGGCGGGACGACGAGTCCTTGGTGCGGCCGGTGGCGAAGTCCAGGCCGCCCTGGCCGTTGAGCCACTTCAGCTGCTCGTTCAGCAGGAACAGGGTGGCCAGCGCCGGGGTGTTGTACGTCTGGTTCTTGCGGGAGTTGTCGATCGCCGTGGGCAGCGAGAAGAACTCCGGGACGTGGCGGCCGGACGCGTGGACGCGCTCGGCGCGCTCGATCGCGGCCGGGGAGAAGACGCCGATCCACAGGCCGCCGTCGGAGGCGAAGGACTTCTGCGGGGCGAAGTAGTAGACGTCCGTCTCGGCGATGTCCACGGGAAGACCGCCGGCGCCGCTCGTCGCGTCCACGAGGACCAGGGAGCCCTCGTCGGCGCCGGGCACCCGCTTGATCGGCATGGCGACGCCGGTGGAGGTCTCGTTGTGCGTGAAGGCGTAGACGTCCACACCCGCCTCGGCGGCAGGCGTGGGGTGCGTGCCCGGGTCGGCGGCGACGACGGTCGGCTCGGCGAGCCACGGGGCGAGCTTGGCCGCCTTGGCGAACTTGGAGCTGAACTCGCCGAAGGTGAGGTGCTGCGACCTGTTCTCGATCAGGCCGTGGGTCGCGACGTCCCAGAACGCGGTGGAGCCGCCGTTGCCGAGGACGACCTCGTAGCCGTCGGGGAGCCGGAACAGCTCACGGACGCCCTCGCGCACCTCGCCGACCAGGTTCTTCACCGGGGCCTGGCGGTGGGAGGTGCCCATCAGGGACGTGCCGGTCGCGGCCAGCGCGTCCAGCGCCTGTGTCCGCACCTTGGAGGGACCCGCACCGAAACGACCGTCGGCGGGCTTGATGTCAGCAGGAATCCGGATCTCAGCCACGACGGGAGCCTAGCGGCTCCGGGAAACCCCGGTGAAACCTCGTCCGTCGGCTGAGACGCGGACCCGAGGGGCGGTCGAACCGCTGGACGGACGGGAAA
>NZ_JBHXQZ010000118.1:0-22580 GCF_042717095.1 Streptomyces sp. NPDC058632
TCGAACTGCCGGCGCCGCCACCAGGCCCGATCCCAAGCCAGCCACTACCGACGACAAGCCACTCAGGAATGAAGATCACGAACTACGGCTGGAGTGCTAACTCAGAGTGATAACACCAGGTCCCGGAAACACAAGCCAGCGCGTCGGGGAGAACCTGCGGTCGAATGCAGACACGCCCTGAACAGGCCGTATGCACGCCTGACCGTGCTCGGATTACCCTCTTTGGTGTGTCAGAAGATGAAGATCTCACCTGGAAGGCCCCGGAGGGTTCGTGGGCTTCGTCTGCGGCCCGTCGCCGCAATATGCAAGCGATTCGCAGCCGTGACACTCAGCCCGAAAAACTGATTCGGCGGCTGGTCCACGCCCAGGGGTTGCGCTACCGCGTCGCTGCACGCCCCCTGCCAGATCTTCGCCGGACGGCAGATATGGTATTCCGCCCAACTAAGGTAGCGGTCTTCATCGATGGCTGTTACTGGCACGGCTGCCCGGAGCATTACGTACCACCCAAGACGAATTCTGGATACTGGTCGGAAAAAATACTGCGCAACGTCGAGCGCGACCGGGACACTGACCGGAGGCTACGCGAAGCCGGTTGGCTCGTGCTCCGCTTCTGGGAGCACGAGCCGTCAGACTCCTGCTCTCAGAAGATCACTGACACCGTTCTTTTGCGGCGCACGGGGACGCCTGGGTTCTGACATAGAGATCTCTAGCTGCTCGGCGGCATCTAGCTGCGGAACCCCCCGGCCCGCATCCATGAAATAACCTTCCAGTAGCTCTTCCCGATGTTCCGGACGCAGAACAGCCGCAATCGCCCTCCCGACAGCCTCGGCCACCGGAGGCGGGAAGGCATTCCCCACTTGACGATATCGGGCCGTCTTCTTCCCCTGGAATTTCCAGCCGCGAGGGAACCCTTGAATGATGGCGGTTTGTTCCACCGTCAGCATGGGCCCAGCCTCCCGGAAGAGGTCGCGTTCGGGGTCGCATGCGTCCGGGTCGTTGGCGACACCCATAGCATTCACACCCAAAGCCTCCCAAGCCCGCTTGGCTCGGGTGGGGCCAAGGTCAGCTCCACCATGCTTCCTTGACCCGCCCACGAGAGTCGGCGCCACGCCCCGACCTGCGGCCGCGGCCTTCTCTGCATTGTCCAGCCAGTCCAGAAAGACCTGCTCGCCTGCTCTTTCCTCCGGGGTGGCTGACTTGCCCCACTTATTTTTGTCCCAGAATTCCCTGCAACGCTCCTCCATCGTCTCTGCAAGCGCCTGCGCCACAGTGACATCGCCTTCGTCCAGACGAACCGGCCAGGAGAACTCCGACCCATCGCCCGACAGGTAGTCTTCATGAACAGCAACAAGAATTGCCCTAGGACGCAATTGCGGAACGCCAAAGTCCTTCGCGTTCAATCTGCGCCAGACCTTCCTCATCTCTAGATCCTGACGCGCCGGAGTCCAACCGTCCTCCACCAAAGGAACAGAATAACCAATACTTTTGAGATCCTTCAGGATCTCGGCACGGTATTCAATGAATACCTCCGGAGGTTCCAATATTCCACGGACGTTCTCGATCATGACAGCCTTAGGGCGGAGGGCTTCAATGATCTCCAGAGCGGCCGGAAAAAGGTCACGCTCATCATCCTTGCCGAGTTGTTTTCCAGCCAGCGAAAATGGCGGGCACGGAACACCTCCAGCGAGCAGGTCGAGCTCTTTCGGCTCCAGGCCAAGTTTTTTATATTCTTTAGACTTCAGGAATTCCTTGACGTCCATGGGACGGAGACTGTCAGCCCGCTCAGCATCCCATCCAGGCCAACCCGCCACGTTCGCACTCAGTGTCTGAACGGCATGGGGATCCCACTCAACGAGGGCCCGGTGGTCAAAGCCGGCATTGTGCAGTCCAACGGCTTGCCCGCCGGCCCCCGCGCAGATCTCGATCGAGGTCAGTGGCGAGGCGAACTGCGGACGCTTACGGCCGCTGGCGCGCATGGGCGCTCCTCCTGGTGTGGCTCATGGGGTGTTCAGTCAAGAGACCATGGGCAACCATGATCTCTTGACACCAAGAGTCTCCCACTCCGCATCCTCACGGGGTCCAGGCCTGCTGGCTGAGCCTGGCCGAACCCGGCCCAGCCAGATCAAGCCGGGCCGGGAAACCAAAGAACAGAACCTACCTAGTACCCATGTGCCGGAGCAAGGCGTCAATATCGCTCGGTGCCAGCCCTGCCGCCACCGACGGTTCTTCTTCCAGGTCAGCGAGCTGCTGCACAGTGGGGTCGTCCAGGATGCGGCCCATGAACTCCAACTTCTGGTCGAGACGTATCTCCACCACCTCGTCGACAGTGTCCCGCGCTGCAAGAACCGTGACCCTGGTGTCCGTGTCGGGTGCCAGTCCAAGACGATGAATCCGGTCAAGGCTCTGCAGGAAGCGCCCCGCCATGAAGTCTCGATCGACATACACAGCGTCGTGGCAGACATGATGGAGGCTGATACCTTCCCCGAGCGTCGCGGGGTTGGAGATCAGCACCATGCAGCTCGGGTCCTCGCGGAATCGGCGCAGTTGCTCCTCCCGGTCCACTGTGCCTCCGTAGACCACAGCGGGACCGTACTTCTCCAGCATCCGTTCCAGAGTCGTCAGGCTCCGGACAAACGTCGTCCAGACCAGCGTCTTGCGACCCTGAGCAGCGTTTTCGGCGACGATCGTCACCGCCTCTTTGTACTTCGGCGACAGCTCGTAGTCCGGCAAAGTCTGCATCAGTGAGTACAGAGAGCTGCCCTGTGGAATGTCTAGCGGTGGCAACTGGTACACCAAAGGCTCATACCGGCTACCGCCCTCCAGCAGCAGCGCCGGGCTCGTCGCCGCCATCAGCAGCCTGAGCGCCGTCTTACCCAGCGAGCTGAGATCGTCCCTCGCCGTGCCGTTACTCATGCCGCCTACCAATGAGGCGTAGATCTCCTTGTGCAGAGGCGGCATGTCGACGTATCGCATCCTCAGCCGCATAGGCGGCAGACCCAGCTCCTGCTTGGTCGTCCTGGTGAACAAAGGTCGCAGCACGGAGCTGGCGTAGGCAAGGTCGCCCCCTGCCACTGCCTGGACCACCGTGCGCTGCCCATGGCCCGGCCAGACGAAGCCCAGCAGGTTCTCCAGGTCCTTGGAGCCGTTCGGGGCTGGCGTACCCGTAAGGATCATCCGCCGTGCCGCAAGAGGCCCCAGCGCCATGCACGCGGCACCGTACGTACCACGAGCGCCAAGCTTCATCCTGTGCGCCTCATCAAGAATGATCATGGAGGAGCCGGCCTTCAGCCAACCGGCGAGCCTGGAGAGTGAACGGTCCAGCCGCTCGTAGTTCACAATCAGCACCTCGGCCCACTGGTCCATCGACCCGTCGAGCACGTGCGTGCGCAGTGGGTATCTGAGACACACTGCCGTCTCATACCGCCAGGACTCGTACGCCGACTTCGGGCAGACCACCAGAAGTCGGCTCACCTTCCCCTGCTCCTTCTGTGCGGCATACACCGCCAGACCCACCCGAGTCTTGCCCGCACCCGGCACGCTGAAATTCGCCCCGTGCTGCAACGACAGCAGCTTCGCGATGTCCCGCCGCTGGAACTCATTGAGTTCCGCCTGCCAGGTGTTCCCCAGCAGGTTCAGCACCTGGTCCGGAGTGACCTCGCCCTGCGGCTCCGTACCCGCGAGCCGCGCCTTAACGATGTTGGCGTCCTGCACAACGCCGGCCACGAGGTTACGCAGTTCCGGAGCCCACTCAACACCAGCGTGATGCGGCCATCCGCTGAGCGCTCCCAAATTAGCCAGAAGTTCGTCGAGTGCAACCGATGCGCTGAGGGGGTCCAGCTGACCGCCCGTACGGAAACGGGCAGCCAGCTGGACGAGGTCCTGACGGTGTTCGTCAGTGGTCCTCAGGATGACCCGGGTCCGCGTTTCGTCGAACCCGAGACGCAGAGAGGTTCCGGTCAAATCCGTCACCGCGGATCATCCGAGGACACAGCCTTGAGCAGCCAGGCCACCCCGTCACCAGGAGTGGGCAGACCTCGGCCGGCCTGCTGGGCCAGCTTGCGCAGGCTGCTACGCAGCTTCAGGACCGCTTCGTCGAAGGCCTCCTCATCCAGACTGCGCGACGTGCGGGCCTGCACCAGATCCATCAGGCACTGGTCGATGCTCGCGCTTGCCTCTGCCAGCCGGGCCGGCGCGAGCTGCTTGCGCTTACGCAGCCGTGCGCTGCGTCCTGCGGCCTCGATCGCCTCGTCGAACGCCTTCTTCGCGCCGTCGAGAACGATCTGCTCCTTCTCCTTATCGCTGTCGGCCAGGCCTTCTCCAGTACTCCGCACAGCAGCGGCAGCCCTAAGGAGCTGATCGTTAAACGCCCGAGCTTCCAAGACGGCCGAGGAAGCTCCCGGAACCGTCAGTCCCAACCCGGGGATAGACACAGCGTCCTCACCCCTCGTGCCAGAGGCCTCGGTCCGGAGGGGAGCGGGGAGCGTCTGGGTCAGGTAGTCCTCCTTCAGGAAGATTTCGTCGATGTGCCTGACGTCCGTCTTGGAGAAGTCGAGCAGAATCGCCGCCAGCCGCCATTCCTTGAGAATCTCTGCCTGGTCGCGGTCGACACTCTCCAACTTCACGTACAACCGGTGCAGCTCCTTGAGCCTCTCCTGGGCCCCTTCCCAGTCGACGAGCCGCAGCGCCACGCCACCGCCGCTCTTGCTGCGGTCGATCAGCTCCTTGATCGTGCTGAGGATCCAGCGCTCCTGGTGGTACGTCTTCACCTGGATGCGGAAGTCCTTGGCGATCTGCTCAGGCGTCCTGCCCAGCGATGCCTGTTCTTCCATGGCGAGGAGCCGGTTGATGTAGGTGTAATCACGACGGTGGTCCATGCGCAGCTGGAGCGACAGCTCGACCGCGTTGAAGTCGGCCCAGGTGAACGACGGGGGCAGCACCCCCACGCGCATCGTCTGCACGCCTAGCTCCCGCAGCGCCACCGCCCGCGTGTTGCCGTTCACCAGCACGCCCAGGTGCGTCACGAGCCCAGGGTCGTTCTGCCCGAACTGCTCCAAGCTCTCCTTGAGCTTGTCAAAGTCGGGATCGCGCAGGTTGGGATCAGTGGGCGAAGCCTGCAGGAGGAACGTGAGGTACTTCTGGCTGTCCAGGGCCCAGGGATCCTTGTCGAGCGCTTCGTCGGAGTTCGCGTTGTGGCTGCGCTGGGCGCGAATCCTGTGTGTGCCTGGGTTGAGGTACAGCCCGCTGAGCGGAAGATCGACCACTTCCACGTGCGCCTGCTGCTCATTCCAGTCGACCCTGACGGTTTCCCTCGTTCCGCCGGCTGCCTTGGCCTCCTGGACCTTCTTCTTGATCAGTTCACTGAACTCAGCCGCGCGCGGCGGCGGCGGGAACTCCCGCAGCATTGTCTTCCCCATCCCTCTGTCTTCGCTGTTCTCTGCTCAGTCGTCCAGGCCGTCAGGCACGCCGGCGTCGTCGAGCGCGCTGGCAACAGCCTTACGGGTCTCTTCGGGCAGGGTCCGGTAGAGGCCCCAGATCTTGTCGATCGGCTCCGGCGCCCGCCGGTCAGCGGCGATCCAGCCGCCCAAGATCCGCCGCTCCATCGAGGACAAGTTCTCCATGTGCTCAAGCAGCGCACCCAGGTTCACCTCGCGGTCAGCGCTTCCAGAACCGCACCGCTTGCACTCGGTGACGAACTGGTACTCCTCCGACCCATCGGCCAACAGCACCTTGCGGCGGGCGATGTTCAGTACGGACTGAGTGACGCCGTCCTCGTCCCCGTACTCCTCGCCGACCGCGATGCCACACGACCGGCAGAGGTAGCTGTCCGCCTCGAACACCTTCTGCCGCTGGGCCGGCGTCAGGCTGTTCTTGTGCTTGGGCGCCTTCGCCTGTCCCGGGATCCAGACCTTGGCGCCCTGGGAGACGAACCGCTGCTCCTCCTGCTTGAGCGAGGGGTCATCACGGCTCGTGTCGATACGCCAGCCGCGGTCGCGCAGGTCCCTGATCCGCCGGTCGATCTGCGCGACGTCAGGGAAGGCAGAGCGCAGCTCGGCCTTCGTGAAAATCTTGCCTTCCCCCACCTCGGTCAGAAGCCACAGCGCGGCACGCGCCATGCTTCCAACCTTCCGGTTTCCATCCATCTTCTCCTGCCACGACGGCAGCGTCATCCAGCGCCTCCGGATTGCTCACATCACATACCGCCTTGAATGCGCACATCAAGAACAAACGGCATGCAAGTGGAATACGCCCCCCACTATCTGGCGGTTCCCAGCAGTCTCACAGTCTTCCACTACGGCCCGAATGGGTGTCTAGCCCTAGAACGCTTGCTCAGGAATTAGCAAGAACAGCCCCTGCGACACCGGGCACAATGGCGGCAGACACGCGAGGTTGACGGCCCATCGGCAACGAGAACGGAGAAGAACGACGTGGCGCGTAACGGGGTTACAGCAAGCAGTGCCACCTGGATGGACAAGGAGTTCCGCGGCAACGTGCGCCCACACATGCGGAATCTTGCCACGGCCTTGCAACTGCTCTGCCGATACCTGCGTCCGGACGAAGCGGCCAGATCATCTGGAAAGCGACTAACGCAGGCAAAAGCCGCCCGCCGCATTCATTGCGGCGAGAGCTCTTTGTCCAGATATTTGAGCGGACAATCCATGCCAGACCTGGCAACAGTCAAGGACCTACACAGGGAGGCCTGTCAGGACGCTGGCGGCAAGCACCTCGTCAGCGTGCCCCTCAACGCGCTGATTTCGCTGCACAAGGAAGCGGAAACGGAACGGCGTTGCCGGGGCGACGAGGAACTGACCGCCGAGGTAGACGCTCTCGCTGAACAGCTGCGGGTGGCGGAGTCCGAGCGTGCGGCACTCCGGCAAGAAGTCGCAAAGCTGAGGCCGCTGCGTGACGAAGTCACAGTTCTTCGTATGGCAGTCGAAGAGCTCAGGGCCGTCAGAGCCGGCTTGCGGGCACGTCTGGCAGCCCGTGCGGCGTCGGGTCCGCTGCCGGTCCCCCGCCGAAGGGGGGACCGGCAGCGGATGCGGAAAGATGTTGCCGCCGTACGCAACCTGGCCCTGCAGGCAGGAAAACTGGACGCCGACGGCCGGGCAGGAGCCGCACTCAGCTTGTTGCGGCGCTCCGCAGAAATCCTCAATCCGCTGGAGACAGCTGGGGTACTACTGCTTCTACGTCAGCAGCAGCATGACGAGCTCGCCAACAACTTGATTCATGTCTATGGCCGCGACCAGGGGGATCAAGATGTGCTGCATGTGGCACTGACCCTGCACGAGCAGGGATCAGCCGATGACGCCGGCGCGATACTGCAGGCGGCACTGAGGTAAGCGTCGGCGCGATTAAGAGAGCAGCCGAGCTGGGCCACCTGCACGTTCTAGGCTGCGTCGGCCTCGTAGTGCATCTGAGCCCGGTCCAGCACGTCATCCGGGTCCAGACCGCGCGCGGAGGTCCAGTGCAGCAAGTCGGCGATCAGCTCGATCGCCGACTCCTCCAGCGCCGATTCGCGCCGCCGGCCTTCCAAGACGACACCGCCGTGCCCCTGGTAGCTCTCCAGGGTCTCGACGGCACGCTCCACACGGCGGCACGCGGCCTCGGGGCCCAGCTCGATCTCACACCAGACCGTCTTGCCGAGCGCCGTGACGACGGTTCCCCAGTCCGCAGCCATGGCGGCGAGAAGATGCAGACCCCGGCCGCACTCCGCGTCGCAGTCGGCGCCGCGCACGGCAGGCAGCGCGTGGCTCTTGTCGTGCATCTCGACGCGCAGCCGATCGCACTTCCACTCCAGGATCAGAGTGGCCAATGTGCCCTCACCGACGTGCTTGATGACGTTCGTCGCCAGTTCCGTGACAAGAAGCCCCGCCTCATCGCCGGCCACGGGCACACCCCACTGGTCGAGCTGCGCGGCAACGATCCTCCGCAGCAGCTGCACCTCTGCCGGCAACGCGGCAAAGGGCAGGACGCAGCGGTGCCGACGGCTCCCGGCATCGATACCAGGCATGGGCATTCCTCCCTCCCAGCCACGCTCATGCTGCGCCTGCCGTATCCGTACGGCTGCATTGCGTAGCGGTCTGGATGCGAGAATGACACAGAGAACTCTCACTGTGTAACTTCTCATGAATCTCTATCGGGTGAATTCCGTAGTGAGCGAGCCGCCGCGCTGCCTAGCCTGTTCAGGCCCCGAGCAGCTGCCTGGGGTTACGCACAGAGGAGCCCCATGCCCGTCAGAGCCACCACGCGCCGTCGGCAACTAGGCGCGACACTGCGCAAGTTGCGCGCCCGCAAAGGGATGACCCTTGAGGAAGCCGGGCGGCTGGTCGGCGTATCGAAGGCAACGGTCAGCCGGTACGAGACCCAGGCGGGTCCGGTGAAGTGGATCGTCGTCGACGCGCTGTGCCGTGAGTACGAAGCAGCGGACGCCGAGCGGGAGGCTGTCGTACGGCTGGCCAAGGACGCCAAGCAGCAAGGCTGGTGGAGTTCGTTCGCTGACTCCATCCCAGAGAGCATGAACCTGCTGCTCACGCTGGAGGACGAGGCCGTACGTGAGGACCACTTCTCCTGCGTCTACGTCCCCGGCCTCCTCCAGACCCGCGCCTACAGCACCGCCCTGCAGAAGGCCAACGAGATCCCTCTGAAGCCGGCCGAAATCGAGCGGCTGGTGGACATCCGCATGAAGCGGCAGGAGATCCTCACCCGGCCGAAGCCGCCCCGCCTGTGGGCGATTCTCGACGAGTCCGTGATCCGCCGGGTCGTCGGGTCGCCGGAGGCGATGAAGGAGCAGCTGGACCGGCTACTTGAGTCCAACGAGTCCCCACACATCACGCTCCAGATCCTGCCGTTCTCCAAAGGCGCCCACTCCGCAGCGCTCGGCAGCTTCGTGATTCTCGGGGGCACCGAGTCGGCTCTCGACGTGGTCTACGTCGACTTCCACACCGGTTCGCTCTTCCTGGAGCAGGAAGAGGAACTGGAGCGATACAGACTTGCGTTCGAGTACCTCCGCGCACAAGCGTTGGACATGGAGGCTTCCTCCGCCCTGATCCATCGCGCGCGCAAGGAGCTGTGAATGTCCGCTGGCCGTCAGCCCGCCATCGAGCCGAAGTGGTTCAAGTCGTCACACAGCGGCGGCAACGCCACTGAGTGCGTGGAGTGCGCGCACGCGAGGTGCGGCGTACTCATACGTGACTCGAAAGACGCAGACGGTCCCGTAGTCCCGATTCACGCCAAGGCATGGCGCCATTTCGTGGACGCGTTGGGACAGAGCTAGGTGTTGCTGGCCATGCCGTTGTGCCGGGGTGCGGCAGCGTTCGGCGAGCCGTTGGTGTCCCTCGATGGTCAAGGGGGCGTTCGCATGCGTCACTGGAGCACCTCGGTGCTTCGGTCGGCTGCGATCACCGTGCGGAGGGGGAAGGCGATGGACAGCGCGACGGCGACCAGGAGTCCGCTTGCCCACAGCGGCCCGAGGTCCCCGGCCGCGGTGCCGAGGGTGGTCGCGGCGACGAGGGGGCCGACGGCGGCGCCGGCGTTGAGTGCCGCGGTCGCGTAGGAGCCGGCCATGGTGGGGGCTCCCGCGGCCTCGTAGAGGACCCGGGTGATCAGCGTGCTGCCCAGCGCGAACGACAGCACGCCCTGGACGAACACGAGGGTGAGCAGGGCGACCGGCTCGTCGGCCAGCACCGCCAGGGCCGGCCAGCCGATGAGCAGCAGCGGACCGCCGACCCCGATGACCATACCGGGACGCCGGTCGGACAGTCGGCCGGCGACGGTGACCCCGGTGAAAGCACCGATGCCGAAGAGCACCAGGGCGACAGAGATCCACAGCTCGCCCAGTCCGGCGGTGCCGGTCACGACGGGGGCGAGGAAGGTGAAGCTTGCGAAGGTCGCCGCGTTCACCAGTGCGCCGAGCAGCATCACCAGGAGCAACGGCGGCCTGGTGAGCTGGGCGAGCTCCGCTCGCAGGGCCGGCCCGCCGGCCATCTCCTCCCGCCCACGTCCCGTGGGGATTCCCTTCAGGATGCCGAGAGCCGCGGGCAGGCAGAGTGCGGCGACGGCCCAGAAGGTGGACCGCCAGCCGAGCAGTGCGCCGAGTACCGACCCGCCGGGGACACCGGCGATCGTGGCCACCGTCGTGCCTGACAGCAGCACGGCCAGCGCGCGTCCCTTCCTGTCGGGCGGGACCAGCGTGGCGGCAGCCGTCAGAGCCACGGCAAGGAACCCCGCGTTCGCGAGCGCGGCGACGACCCGGGTGGCGAACAGGACCGGGAAGCTCGTGGTGGTGGCGCCCACGGCGTGAGCCACCGCGAAAGCGAGGGTGAACCCGAGAAGGCTGGAGCGCCTGGGCCAGTCGCGGGCGAGCGCGGCCACAAGGGGGGCGCCGACGATCATGCCGATCGCGAAGGCCGAGGTGAGCGTGCCCGCTGTCCCGACGGTGACGCCGAAATCAGAGGCGATGTCCGGCAGGAGACCGGCGAGCATGAACTCCGAGGTGCCCATGGCGAAGACCGCCATGGCAAGCAGGTACAACGGGAAAGGCATCGAGTGGCTCCGAGGTGAGGAGAAGTACGAGAAGGTCATCTCGTCACCGCGGCCAGCCCCGGGGGCAGATTCGTCCCACCGCGGAATGCGGCGCGACGACAGAGCTACGAGCTCAGTGGTTCAGGGGGCTGACGGCGTGACCGAAAGCCCCCACCTCGTCCGACTCAGGACTCGACATGGCTCGCACGCTACCCGACCGATGCCCGCCGGGGCACCTCGGTTTCACCGGCACTGGGCTGTGTCATCAACGTCATGTCGTCCCACAACAGTTGAGGGGTGTCCCGTTCATCGCGTGATGGAGACCGTCGCCGCGTAGCCGCCGACGGCGATCGTTGTGGTGGCGCCGACGGCGGCCCTTGTGCCGGCGTCCGTCCGAAGGCGCACAGCGCCGGTGCCCGGACTCCGTGTCGGCACCGGATGGCTCGGGCCGCTGATCAACCCCGCTTCCGCTCCCGCTTCCGCTCCCTCTTCCGCTTCCGCTTCCGCTTCCCAGGAGAAGCGGACACAACCTGTCCTCTGCACCACGGAGACTCTTGCCCTCGGCGGCCACAGGGGCCGCTCGTCCGCAAGGAGTCTGCGCGTGTTCTCCGTTCTCGCCGACATCAACTGGCCGGCCGTCGCGATCGCGGCCGTGGCGTCGTTCCTGCTCGCCGGCGTGTGGTTCGCGGTCGTGATCGCCAAGCCGTACGCGGTCGCCCTCGGCCGCGAGGGCGCGCCGGCGCCCGCACCGACGGCGGTCACCACGGCGGGTCCGCTGGTGTGCCTCCTCGTCACCGTCCTGACCAGTGCCGTACTCGTCGAGGCACTCGGCATCACGGGCATCGGGGACGCCGTGGTGTTCGGGCTCCTCGTCGGCGTCGGTTACCTCGGCGCGATGACCTTCCAGATCGCCATCAACCCGAACTTTCCGCGCCCGCTCTACTACGGCATCCTCAACGCGCCGTTCTTCGTGATCACGAGCGTGCTCAACAGCGTCGTCCTGGTCGCGATGCGCTGACAGCGCTTCATCACCTCGGGTGATCTCGCCTGGTGGTGGGCGCCCTCCCGGGTGTGGGGCCGGGGGAGGCGGAACGGCTTTGGGGCGAGTTGCCGGAGTTCGCGGCCGATGGGTTCGGGGCGTTGCCGCGGCGGGACCAGCGGCGGTGCGGCACCAGCGGCGGTGCGGCACCGCGCCGGTCGGGGTGGCCCGGCCGTACCGCGGTGTGCCGGGAGAACGGGCCGGCCGTCAGGTCGCGGTCAGGGTGCACGCGGCGGCCACCGGCACCGGCGGCGGAGCACGCCACCCGTCCTCCCGTCGGCTGCCTTCCCACGGAGTTCCGGCGGGAGCCCCGTTGGGCGACGCGGGCGAATTGTGAGACGCGCCGACCTATTTCCGACATATATGACTATAAGACATGTGTTATTCAGTCATGCACTCACCTACGCGGCGCACCTTGCTCGGTGCCTCGATCACGGCCATCGGCTCGGGAGCCCTGGCCGCCTGTTCCGGACCCGGCTCGCGCTCCGGGTCCGGCCCCCACCCTGCGTCCGGTTCGTCCTCCGGAACCGGCACCCGCCCGGCGGCCGGGGGCCCCGGCCTGCCCGGCGGTGGTTTCGTTCCCAAGGGGCCCAAGGGGTACGTGAACCCGTCCGATCCCGAGGTCGTCGCCGCCGAGAAGGAACGCGGGTCCGGCCCCCTGCGCACGGTCGTGCTGACTGCCACCGAGACGTCCCTCGACCTGGGCGGACAGGCCGTCAGGTCATGGGCGTACGGCGACATGCTGCCCGGCAGGGAGATCCGGGTCACGGCGGGCGACCTTCTGAGTCTCACGCTCGTCAACCACCTGCCCGCGGAGACGACGCTGCACTCGCACGGTATCCGTCTGCGCTGCGACATGGACGGCGTCCCGGGCCTGACCCAGCGCTCCGTCAAGCCCGGCGCGGACTTCACCTACCGCTTCGCCGTGCCGCATCCGGGCACGTACTGGCTGCATTCACACTCGGGAATGCAGCTCGACCGCGGCCTGTACGCCCCGCTGATCGTCGAGGACCCCAGGGAACCGTTGTGCTACGACAAGGAGTGGGTCGTCGTCCTGGACGACTGGCTGGACGGCGTGGACGGCTCCACTCCGGACGGTGTGCTCACGCAGTTGCACAACGGCAGGAGTGTCCTGATGGACATGGGCGAGGGCACCGCACTCGACGGTTCCGGCCACGACATGTCCGCCGGTGCGCAGCACTCGGCCCCCGCCCTCCGTAAGCCCGCCGGCCCCTCCCGCGTCCTGCACAAGGGGCACAGCCGCGTGCTGCACAGCGCGGGCGGTCATGTCGACTACCCGCACTATCTGATCAACGGCCGCCTCCCGAAAGCCGCTTCGGTTTTCCGGGCCTGCCCCGGGGACCGGATCCGGTTGCGGATCATCAACGCCGGGGGCGACACGGCGTTCCGGGTCGCACTCGGCGGCCACGAGATGACCGTGACGCACACGGACGGCTACCCGGTCGAGCACACCCGGACGGACGCGCTGCTGCTGGGCATGGCCGAACGCTACGACGTGCTCGTCACCGCCAAGGACGGGGTGTTCCCGCTGGTCGCGCTCGCCGAAGGCAAGAACGCGAGGGCCCTGGCAGTCCTGCGCACCGGCAGCGGAGGCTTCCCCGGATGCTCCGCGCATCCGGAGGAGCTCGACGGTCGGCTCGTGCCGGCCGAACGGCTCGTGCCGGACGAATCCGTAGCCCTCTGCGACCGCACCCCGGACCGCGAGCTGAGCTTCAGACTGACCGGCAACATGAAGCAGTTCAACTGGAGCCTCGACGGTCGGCCCTACTCCATCGAACAACGCCACCCGGTCCGCGAGGGAGAACGGGTCCGCCTGACCTTCACCAACGCCACCGACATGTGGCACCCCATGCATCTGCACGGCCACACCTTCGCCCTCACCGGCACCGATGCGGCCGGAGCCCGCAAGGACACCGCCCTGGTGCTGCCGCACCGCAAACTCGTCGTCGACTTCAACGCCGACAACCCGGGCCTGTGGATGCTCCACTGCCACAACCAGTACCACTCCGAATCCGGCATGATGACCATCCTCGGCTACCAGAAATGACGACGGCGCTGCCCGGCGGGCACGCGCAGGCTCGCGCCCGCGTCGAATGAGACCGTGGTCCGGCGTCCGTGGCGGGGCACCGGCCCTGCGCGGAGTTCAGATCGGGCTCCCACCGGTCGAGCCGCGTCGTCCTGTCCCCGATCGAGCGGCAGAACCGGGTGTTCGCGGCGGGTCCTCCCAGCTCGCTGTTCGAGGTCTCTCGGCCGGCGCACGGTCTCGCTGCCGCCGTTGCCGACGCCTGTGCCGTCGCCGGTGCTGTCGCCGTCGCGTGTCGAGGTGTGGGCGCCTGCGCTCGCGGACAGGGCGGTGACCAGCGCCGCCCCGGCTCCCCGGGCGAGCACCCTGCGCCGGGACGAGTGCTTCCGTGCAGTGGCCGGGATCAGCCTTTCCTCGGGGTGTGACACTGGCGACCTCGCGTATTCGGCTGTCGCGTATTCCTCTCTGCAGGAGGTTCCCTGGTGACCGTCTGTGGTCGTGCCGACAAGTTGACGGACAGGCGGAGAGGCTGTCACCGCAGCTGTCCAGGCCCGGGCAGGCGTTGAGCGAGGCAGCCCCCCAGTCCGAGTCTGGGACGCGCGGCGTTGACGCGGATGTCATGCAGCGGGCGGAGGCACGACAGCTGGTGGGTTGAGGCGGGCGAAGCCTTCCTGGCGCTGGTAAGGGAAGTACGGGTAGGGCGCTGTCTTGCCGCTCGCCGCATCGAGTTTCGCCATCTGGTCGGGCGTGAGCGTCCAGCCGACGGCACCGAGGTTCTGGCGAAGCTGGTTCTCATCGCGGGCGCCGATGATGACGGAGGAGACGGTCGGTCGCTGCAGCAGCCAGTTGATGGCGATCTGCGGAATGCTTTTGCCGGTCTCCTGCACGATCTCGTCGAGGGCCTCGACCACGCGGTAGAGGTGTTCGTCCTCCACCGGCGGGCCGTAGTCCGCGGTGTGGTGCAGTCGACTGTTGGCCGGTAGCGGCTGGCCGCGGCGGACTTTGCCTGTGAGCCGTCCCCAGCCGAGGGGGCTCCAGACGAGGGCTCCGAGGCCCTGATCGAGCCCGAGGGGCATCAACTCCCATTCGTAGTCGCGGCCGATGAGGGAGTAGTAGACCTGATGTGCGATGTACCGCGGGTGGCCGTACCTCTCCGCGCTCGCGAGGGACTTCATCGCCTGCCAGCCGGAGAAGTTGGAGATGCCGAGGTAGCGGACCTTCCCTGCTCGTACGAGATCGTCGAGTGTGGACAGGACTTCCTCGATCGGCGTGCCGGCGTCAAAGGCGTGCAGCTGGAACAGGTCGATGTAGTCGGTGCCGAGCCGGCGCAGGGCGTCCTCGCATGCGGTGATCAGGCGCGAACGAGAGGAGCCCGCATCGCCTGGGCCTTCGCCCATCGGCAGGCTGGTCTTGGTGGATACGATCACCTGGTCCCTGCGGCCTTTGATCGCTTCGCCCAGCACCTCCTCGGAGGCCCCGCTGGAGTAGACGTCGGCGGTGTCGAACATCGTGATCCCGGCATCGAGGCAGATGTCCACGAGACGGCGTGCTTCGTGCGCATCGGTGTTGCCCCAGGCACCGAACAGCGGCCCTTGGCCGCCGAAGGTGCCGGCGCCGAAACTCAGTGCAGGGACCTTGAGGCCGGATGCGCCCAGCCGCCTGTATTCCATGACTGTTCCTCTCTCGTCGCCCGTACTTAACTAATGGGCTTGGAGTTCCGTTAGCGTGGTGTCTCAACGTAGCAGGCGCGAGTGATTAACGAAACTGGAGTCCCGTTATGAGGTTTGAGGGTGCGGATCCGGGGACCGTCCGTCCTGGAGGGCGCACGGCGCGGGTGCGGTCGGCGGTGCTGCAGGCGGCTGGGGACGCCTTGGCGGAACATGGCTTTGCCCATCTGGACCTCTCCGATATCGCGCGCCGTGCCGAGGTGGGCAAGACCACCGTCTACCGCCGCTGGGGAACGGTGACCAGCCTGGTGGCCGATTTGCTGCTGGACATGGCCGAGCAGTCACTGCCGCGTACCGAGACCGGCTCGCTGCTTGGTGATCTCAAGGCCAACGCCCGGCTCGTGCAGCGCACCTTGGCCGACCCGCGGCAAGGAGCGCTGTTCAAAGCAGTGATCGCCGCCGCCACCTGCGAGGCGAAGACAGCCGAGGCCCTGCACCGCTTCTACGACATCCGCGTCAAGGAGTGGGCACCCTGCGTTCAACAGGCCGTCGACCGGGGCGAGGTGCCCGAGGGCACCGATGTCCACGAGGTGATCCGTGCTGTCTCCGCCCCCCTCTACTACCGCCTGCTGACCAGCAGCGACCGCCTCGACGAAGCCGCCGCAGACCAGGCCGCCGGGGCCGCAGTGGCTGCAGCGCGTGCGGGAGCGTACCTGCGGGGCAACGAAGGTCGTGCGTGACCGGCTTCCCGCATCCGTCGCTGAGCCCGGGTCACCGTGCGTGATCTCCGGGGGCATAACGTTTCCAGGTTCCTCCGGCCTCTTCGGCGAGCCGGGTGGTGTGGTCGTCGTTGTAGCCGAGCATCCGGGCGATCACCGGGGCCGGGGCTTGGAGGACGAGTTGGCGGATCGCCGCTGTGCGTCCTGGCCGGGCCGGGAAGCCCAGTTGGCGGAGCCGAGGTGCAATGGCTTCCGGGGTCATGGGCTGTCCGGCCCGGCGGCCGGGGAAGAGCCATCGGGCTTCGAGGTTGGTCGCGGTCTTGGTGTTCGGTCGCTGCCCCAGGTAGTTGAGCAGCATTCCGTCGAACGAGGCGGGAACGGGCGACGGTGGGTCGCCGAGTCGGACGAGGACTTTGCCGTCCTCGTGCTGGACGTCGTCGCTGCTGAGTCTGGTGATCCGCGTAAGCGGCTGGGCGTAGAGGAGGACAAGGACGGCGGCCACGCGGTCCTGGAGCGGGATGTCGTCGCGGTTCACGAGCTGTCGCAGCAGCGCGAGCCGTTGGTGCTGGGTGATCGGAGCGGGATTCGCCGTCGAGCGGTGCGGGATGGTGACGGTCGGCATGTGCTTGGACTGCATGGCCCAGCGGAGGAAGGAGTGGGTGAGGCGCCGGGCGGTGTAGCCGCCTGCGTACCAGGTGTCGACATCAGTCTGGGTGCAGTTGGCGAGGGCTCGTCCACGCTGGGCGAGGTGGTCGAGGAAGTTGATTGCAAGGTAGAGCTTGTTGCGGGCCTGCTGGGTCTGGCTGCTGGTGAGCGGGCCACGGCCGGCCAGGGTGCGGAGGCAGCGTTGGATGTGCCGGGTGGCGAAGAGCTCCAGGACCTTGCGGTGCTCGGGGTCGCTGACAGTAGGCAGTTTCTCGGCGAGCCACCGCTGGAACAGCAGCAGATGCCGGTCGGCCGGCGGCAGGACGCCGCACTGCATGAGCAGGTCGCGCAGGTAGGCGACCGATCGCCACGGCGTGAGCTGGCTCAGTCCCTCGTGGGTGAGTGGGACTTGGTTGCGGGCCAGGGCCTGCAGGTTCTGCTGGACGTGCGGCTGGCTGGTCCAGGTCGGCCCGCCCCAGGGGCGTTTCATCTGTCGGAGCGTGTCGAACAGTGGGAGGAGTTCGGGCCGGATGTGGCCGGTGCCGTCGTCGAGGAGTTCGTGGAGGCGCTCGGCCAGGACGCATCGGCCGCAGATTCCGCGGCGGTAGCGTCGTGCTTCCTGGCCGCACCGTTCGCAGGTGAAGTCGCCGAGGCCACCGGCACAGTCCGTGCAGAGCCTGCCACTGTCCGGTGCGAGGCCCGGGGTGAGCCGTTCGACACCGCAGCCAGTGCAGGTTCCGTAGGTCTCCAGGGCCTGGGCGTAGCAGCCCGCGCAGATGTAACCCTCGGGCCAGTGGGCTGCCCCGAGTCGGACGGCCCGGCGGCATCGCGCGCAGAACAGGTCCTCGACGCGGACGCGGGTGCGGCTCATCCTTCGGGCCGGATGCGGGCGCGCTTGGGACGGACGGCCGACAGGTCGACGACTGCGTCGCCGGTGGCGACCTTGCGGATGACGGCGTTCTCCGCCTTGGTGGCGATCAGATCGGTTGGGGTGCAGTCGAAGATGTCGCAGAGCGCGGCCAGCACCGGCAGGGACAGCCGCTCGGGAGTGCCGGTAACCAGGCGATGGACCTGCGAGAGGGAGAGGTTGATGCCGCGCTCGGCAAGCGGCGGAGCGAGCTCGCTGGTGGTGAACATCCCGGTGGCGGCCATCTTCTCGCGCAGACGCCACTGGTAGCTGACCTGGCGTTTCATCAGGCCCTCCTCGCAGGCTTGAGCGCGGCCTCGACCGTGGCGTCCAGGGCGCGACGCAGGGTGCGGGTGCGGAAGTCGGAAGACACGCAGGTGTAGATGGAGGTGGTGGACGCGTGATCGTGGCCGACCTGCTGTTGCACGAACAGCGGATCCCAGCCGTCCTCGATCAGGTGGGTGACGTATGACCTTCGCAGCGAGTGGAAATCCAGGACCGGGTCCAAGCTGAGGTCGTCGCGGTAGGCGGCGAAGCGGGAGTCCAGCCGTTGCAGTCCGACCCGCCGGCCGCGTTCGGACGGCCATAGGGCGGGCCCGTCAGCGTGCCGCATCGCGGGCCTCACCTCGCTGATCCACTGGTCGACGATCTCGGCCGACCACTCCCACACGGTCAGCACGCTGCGGCGCTTCGGGGGCGAGCCCTTCTTCGCCTTGCCGTGGCGGACGTAGCAGACGCCGTACTCGCCGAACTCCGCCCCTTCGGGGTTGCGGCCGAAGTCGGCCGTGTCCAGCATTCGCGTCTCGTTGCGCCGCAGCCCGTAGGCGTACGCAGTCTTGAGGAGCATCGCGTCGCGGAAAGCGGGCAGCCAGCCCTTGCGGCCGCGTCCGCGGACCCGGCTCACCTCGTCGTCGGCGTGGTCGAAGAATGCCTGTAACTCATCCCGGGTGAAGGCCCGTTTCGGGGCCTCTGCCTCGCACTCCTGCATGTGCACGGCGGTATTCCACTCGTGACACACCTGGATCGGATGGGTGCCGAAGCGGCGCTCACACTCCGCCGCCCAGCCGTAGGCCGGGTCGGCGGCGTAGTCGCAGAACAGACGCACCGCCACCTGGTAGCCGCGCAGCGTCGAGCGGACGCAGCCACGGACCGCCCGCAGGTCACCGAACCACTCGTCCGCCAGCATCGAGGACCAGCTCCACGGAAAGGCATCCGCGTGCGCGGCGAACGCCCGCACCTTCCGCTCCCGACCGTTGATGGTCGACAGCACGAGGTTCCGCGCCAGTCGCTGGTTGCGCCGGCCGTCCAACATCGCCTCGAAGACCTGCTCCTCCGGCCGCGGCAGCGGCACTCCGTCGGCCAGGTGCAGCCGCGCGACCCCAGGCGTCGCCCCGTCCTTACCCACCAAATTCATCACGCTCCGTAGATCGCGTCCGGCGCGAGAATCTCGCATCAGACGCGAAGCCCGGAGTGGAACGGCAGGTCAGCCATCCGATCGTGTGAAGCGGAACGACACGGACACAGCCTGTCCGCTACCGTCTCGTCAGGCACACGATGAACCCTCAAATCACTGATCAGCGGCTTCCTTATGCCCGATCGACCAACGCGGCCCAAGAAGCGTCCACTTCGCATCAGATGCGATTCGCGCCGGTTCCGAGATGCGCGCCAAAGGGGCAACGGGATGACCTTGAAGCCCTGAGCGTCCGTCGCCCGTCACCCATTCGGCTCAGTGTCGTTGGTGGTGATGTTGAGCGTCGTCTGGGGCCCGGGGTGGGTTGTGACATCGATTGAACGGACCGCGTATCCGCGGTTCAAACGGCTGATCACCGCGCATGAGCCGCATCTGTTCTTCTCCCCGAGTCGCGATGAGCTGGAGTGGGCGGCCGATGCCACAGACTGCGATGAGCATCTGCTGGCGCTGCTGCTGATGCTGAAGTCGTACCGGCGTATGGGGTGCTTCCCGACGCTGGAGGACGTCCCGGAGATGGTGGTGGACTTCGTCCGGCGGGCGGTGGAGCTGCCGGAGGGCACGCTGCCGGTGTACCGGGCGGAGCGGACCGCCAAGCACCACCGGGGCCTGGTCCGCAAGCAGGCCGGCGTGACGTATGACCAGGCCAAGGCCCGGGGCATCGTCGAGCAGTCGATCCGTAAGGAGGCCGCGGCGAAGAACCGCCCGGCGGATCTGATCAGCATCGCGCTGGAGAAGGTGGTGGAGGCCGGGCTGGAGCTGCCCGGGTTCTCGACCTTCGACAAGATGGCCTCGAAGATCCGCACCGAGGTGAACGCCTCGATCTGCGCGGGTATCCACGACCGCATGAGCGCTGCTCAGCGGGCGGGGCTCATGCGGCTGCTGGAGGACCGTGACAGCGACGGGACGACGCTGTTCAACCGGCTGAAGAAGCCCGCCAAGGGCCCGACCTGGTCGCACTTCAAGAACCTGACCAAGCGTCTGGAATGGCTGGACGAGCTGGGCGACACCGATGTGTGGATGGAGGGGGTCGCCGCGGGGAGGGTCACCGACTTCGCCGGGGAGACGGACGCGGCGGATGCCTCGGAGCTGCGGGACTTCGTCCCCCGTCAAGCGCATCGCGCTGGTCGCGGCCCTGACGCACAAGACGCGGATGCGGGTGCGGGACGACCTGGCGACGATGTTCTGCAAGCGTGTGGCGACGAAGATCAAGAAGGCCAAGGCTGAGCTGGAGGAGATCCGGCTCGCCGAGCGGGAGATCGTCGAGTCCCTGATCGGGAACTACCGCACCGTGCTCAAGCACATCGACGAGGGCGGCCCGGCCCAGGAGGCGCTCACGAAGGCCGCGGCCATGACCGCCGAAGCCCGCCAGGCCCTGGAGGGTCTGGACGAGGAGGCGTCGGTGGACGAGGTCGCGGCGCGGCTGGAGGGCAGGGTCTCCCAGGCGGTCCTCTCCCTGGTGAAGGCACAGGTGGTGCAGGTCGGCGGGTTCGGCACGGTCACCCGCGCGGTGGAGGGCTTCGGTGGCTTCGCGAAGCAGTACGAGCAGATCGAGAAGGTCTCCGCTCACCACCAGTGGCGGGAATCGTCATATCCGTGTCCTTGCTGCCATTGGAGGATGTGACCACGATGGATGAGTGAGCATCCGACGCATCGTCTTCGCCGTCTTTCCGGATTTCCAGATCCTCGACCTGACCGGACCTCATGAGGTATTCACACAGGCGGGACGTCTCACCGGAGGCGTCGTCCTCGAAACTGTGGCTGCCGCGGCCGGTCCAGTGCCCTCCAGCGGCGGTCTCGCGGTCTCCCCAACCCTGACGATCGATGAGGCTGCTGGGCCGGTGGACACGCTCATCGCCGTGGGCGGCAGGGGTATCCACCGGGCTTGCGAGGACGGACGCTTCGTCGACTGGTTCGCCCGGACCGCTCACCGTGCGCGCCGTACTGCCTCAGTGTGTAGCGGCGCCTTCCTGCTGGGCGCCGCCGGGCTACTCGACGGGCGGCGCGCTGTCACTCATTGGTCGCGCTGCGACCAACTCGCCGAGCTGTATCCGCAGGTCACGGTCGACCCCGACCCGATCTTCGTCCGCGACGGTGAGGTGTGGACCTCGGCCGGTATCACTGCAGGGATGGACCTCGCGCTCGCCATGACCGAAGACGACCACGGGCCCGAGATTTCCCGCGCTATCGCCCGCCAGATGGTGATGTTCGTCCAACGTCCTGGAGGGCAGGCGCAATTCAGCGCCCAACTCGCCGCCCAGCGCCCGGAGCGGGCACCCGTGCGCGGCATCCTCGACTGGATCGCCGACCACCCCGACTGCGACCTTGGCGTGCCCGCCCTCGCGGCACGTGCCGCGATGAGCGAACGACACTTCACCCGCGTCTTCCGTGCGGAGACCGGCCATACCCCCGCCGCGTACGTCGAGAGCGCCCGTATCGAGGCCGCAAGACGGCTCCTGGAGAGCACCTCCGCCACCCTGGAATCGGTGGCGCACGCCTGCGGCTTCCGAACCGTCGAGACCCTGCACCGCAGTTTCAAGCGGTCGCTCCAGGTCACCCCCGGCGCGTACCGCAAGTATTTCTCCGCGCACACCACCGCTGTCTGACGGCGGTGACCAACCGCCGAAAGGCACTTATGCGTATCGCCATCCCGCTCTTCGACGGATTCACCGCGCTCGACGTTGTCGGCCCGTACGAGATCCTTCGCATGCTGCCGGAATCCGACATCGTCTTCGCCGCCAACGCTCCAGGCCCTTGCACGGACGGCGAGGGCCATCTCGTCCTCCTCGCCACGGCCTCCTTCCAGGACGTCGTGGAAGCCGACGTCCTGGTGGTGCCCGGTGGTCCGGGCGCACGTCGCAGCCTCGCCGACGAGTCGCTGCTCGGCTGGATCCGTCGTATCCACGCCACCACCACGTGGACCACGTCGGTGTGCACCGGATCTTTGCTGCTCGGCGCAGCCGGCCTGCTCGACGGGCTGGAGGCCACCACTCACTGGGGGGCTGTCGACACCCTGGAGTCGTACGGCGCCACCTACACAGAGCGTCGCGTTGTGGAACAGACCGGCGGCATTGTCACCGCCGCCGGGGTTTCTTCGGGCATCGACATGGCACTGCGGCTTGCTGAACTCATCGCGGGACGGGTAGCCGCCGAGGCGTTCCAACTCGCCATCGAGTATGACCCTCAACCGCCCTTCGACTCCGGCTCATATGCCAAGGCGTCCCAGGAAGCGAAGAACTACCTGGCGGAACGCCCGCGCCGTACTGCCCGGCCCGCGTCCGTATAGCTACGGGCAAGTGTCGGCTTATCGGACTTCCGCTCGTCGGCGGTCCGGCAGGATGTTGCCGCAGTAAATGCCGGATTTACTGCGGCAGACCCCTACCGTGATCATCTCGACCTGCGGCGGGGCATTCCGGCCGTCAGGGCGAGGTGTACGCATTTACTGCGCCAGTGCCGGGAGGGCGGGGCGGGCGTGACCATCGAACCGGTGACCGAACTCGGAAGCGGGGGCGCGCTCCGGCTGCCGCGCGCCCGGTTGGTGCCCCTGTCCGCCCGCCCTCGTCGTACACCGCG
>NZ_JBHXQZ010000119.1:0-6431 GCF_042717095.1 Streptomyces sp. NPDC058632
CCACCGGCGTTGTGGGCCCGCACCGCCGAGGTGCGGCCCGGTTGGGCGGCGGCACACGCAGCCCACCGCGCACACCGCGAAAAGCCGCTGATGGAACAGCGGATGGGCCGCCTCCGGCACCTGGACGGACACCTTCCACTACTCCTTACGCGTGAGTAAGGTAGTGGAAATGAGCGGACAGAAGACCCGTGGACCCGCTCCGCTCCGGTACCGCGCGGGACCCCGAGGGCAGGCGCTTGCCGCGCTGCTGGACGGACTGCGCACCGACGGCGGCGCCCATGTCGTGACCGGTGAACCCGGCGGCGGCCGTACGGCCTTCCTGGAGTTCGCGGCACGCTCCTTCCGCGCCGGACCGGTGTGGCACGTCCGCGCCGAACGGGCCTGGTCTCCGCAGCCCCACAGCGGTCTGCACACCCTGCTGCGCGCCGCCGGCCACTCCGGGCGCGCCCCCGGCGACGGCGCGGCGGGCGGGGAGGTGCTCCTGGACCTCCTGCGGGCGGCATCCGCCCGATCACCCCTGTTGGTGTGCGTGGACGACGCGCACCTGTGGGACACCGCCTCGCGCGCGGCGCTGGGCCGGGCGGCAGCGCGTGTGCACGCGGCGGACGGCGTCCACCGGGTGGGCCTGCTCGTCACCGTGCCCGGACACCAGCCCGTGGGAGAGGAGCTGGCGGGGCTTCCGGTGCTGGAGCTCGCCCCGCTCACGCCCGGGGACGCGGCGGGGCTGCTGCACGATCTGACGGACGGTGCCGTCGACCCGGTCGTCCGCGACGAGTTGGTGACCGAGGCGCAGGGCAATCCCGCACTGCTGCTGGCCCTGGCCCACCGCCTCTCGCCGGCCCAGCTCCGCGGCGACCACGCGCTGCCCCGCCCCCTGGCCGACGCCGTGATGCTGACCGCTGTCGCGGGTGGGTGCCTGAGCGGCCGACGACCCGACCGGTCCGGCCTGTTGCTGGCCGTCGCCGCGGCGATGCGTGCCACGGGGGAGCAGGATGCCGAGGCCGCACTCGTACGGCGGGCGACGAACGGCTCCGGCGGTCGGGAGGACGACGGACCGCCCGAACCGTCCGAGCCGCCGAAGGCGCCCGAGCTGGTCGCGGTTCCCGAGGGCCGGCTCCGGTTCCGCAGCCCGCTGCTCGGCAGGGCGGTGTACGCCGGTGCGTCGCCCGAGCGCCGCCGCGCCGCGCACCGCGCGCTGGCCGCGGCACACCCCGACCCGCACGGCGTGCCCGCACTGCTGCACCGCTCATGGACCGCCTCCGGACCCGACGAGGCCCTGGCCGACCGACTCGAGCGCGCGGTCACCGACTCGACCCCCGGCATACCGCCCTCCCTGCTCCGTACGGCGCAGGTGCGGGCCGCCGAACTGACGCCGGACGACGCGCGGCGGGCACGGCGGTACACGGCCGCCGCACAACAGGTCCTCCTCGCCGGGCATCCGCGCGAGGCCCTGCGCCTGCTCGACGCCGCCGGGAGCAGGCCGGCACCGGCGCCGGTACGTGGCCGCGCCGAACTGCTGCGGGGCAGAGTGCTCCTGGCCGACGGCCCGGTGGACGACGCCCGCGAGTCCTTCCTGCTCGCCGCCCGCCTCCTGGCGGGCCCGAGCCCGGCGGAGGCCGACGCGGCGGTCCTCGGCGCGGCGGACGCGGCCTGGGCCGCCGGCGACTGGCAGGCCTGCCTTCGGGCTCTCACCCACGATGACGCCTGCGCCGATCCCGCCGTCGCGGGGGTGTTCGACCCCCGTGCCGCGGCTGCGACCACGACGGATTCGCAGGAGACGAGCCCAAAGGAGGCGGCAGCACGGGAGGCGCCCCGGGGCTGCCCTGCCCACCGCGGCGCCGTTCCGGGGCAGCCCTCCGTTCCCCCGCCCGCCCTGCTCCGCGACCACCGGGACGGCATGCGCGCCGTGCTGCTGGGGCGGTTCGACCTCGCCGCTGCCCCGCTGACCCGCGTGGTGGACCGGGGCCGTCCCGCCACCGAGCCCGAACGGCTGCTGCGTTCGGCCGCCGCGGCTCTCATGCTCGGCGATGTCGCCGCCGCCCGCCGGGCCGGAGCACGGGCCCTGGCGGCGGCACGCACGCTGGGCACCGCGTCCCTGGAACCGCGAGCCCTGGAGTACCTGGCCTATGCCGAACTGCGCGCCGGATGCCACCAGCTGGCCCGTACCCATGCCGAGGAGGGGCTGCGTGCCGCGCGCCGGACCGGACAGCGGAACACGGCCGCCCACCACCACGCCGTACTGGCGCTGGCGGCATCGATCGAGGGCGACCGGGCACGCGTGACCGAGCACGCGACGGCGGCGCTCACCACGGCCCGGCGGCACGGCCTGGCCCAGGCCGCCCTGCTCGCCCAGTGGGCGGCGGCCCGCGCCGACCTGGGCGCGGGCCGCCCCGAGGAGGCCGCCGACCGGCTCGGCCCGCTGGTCCGCCCCGGCGCGCGACGCGGCCACTTCGCGGTGTGGATGCTCGCCGTCCCCTGCTTCGTGGAGGCCGCCGCACTGGCCGGGCGGCCCGAGCACGCCCGCGCGTTGGTCGAGGACTTCGCGCTGTGGGCCGGCTGCGGCGCCGACCCGCAGGCCCCCGCCCAACTCCTTCGCTGCCGCGCCCTGCTGGCCGCGCCGGAGGACGCCGACGAGCTGTACCTGCGCGCCCTGGACCGGCACGACGAGACGTCCGGCGACTTCGAACGGGCCCGCACCGGACTGCTGCACGGCAAGTGGCTGCGCCGCCGGCGCAGACTGCGCGAGGCCCGCGCACGGCTCGGGGAAGCGCTGGTCGACTTCGAGCGCTGCGGCGCGCAGCTCTGGGCACGCCAGACGGCCGCGGAACTGCGCGCCAACGGCGTGGCGCCGAGCGGGCCGGGCACGGGCGAACCGCCCCGGTACGGCGCGCGGAGCCTGTCCCGGCTGACCCCGCAGCAACTGCGGATCGCGCGGTGTGTCGCCGAGGGTGCCACCAACCGGGAGGTGGCGCTGAGCCTGTCCGTCAGTACCCGCACCGTGGACTATCACCTGCGGAACGTCTTCGCCACGCTCGGCGTCCGCTCCCGGGTCGAGCTGGTCCGACTTGTCGAACAGGCGGAAAAGACCGGTGCACAACTCTAGGGACCGACCGGACGGTATGTCATCCTTCGGGGCAGGACGAGTCGGGTGGCGGCCCGCTCACGGGCTCCGCGGCCGGCCGGGAGCCGGTACGGGGGCCGTCACGCGGGCGCCGCCGGGAAAGCCGACCCTGGGGGAGATGCGCGATGCAACACGCCGTACGGCCACGGAGCCTGCCGCGCCCCGGACCCGTGCCCGCACCACGGGCGCGGGCACCGCGCGTGCGGTCACTGATCGACGCCGACGCACTGGGCGTGCTGCACCGGGCCGCCCGGGTGCTCCTTGACGATCTGCCCCGGCTCTCCGACCAGCTGGTCGCCCTGCTCCAGGACCAGGAGCCCGCCTACCGGTCGGCGATCGAGAACGACGCCACCGAGATCTGGCAGGAGGTGCACCGCTCGCTGCGGCACAGCATCTCCTCGCTCCTCGACCCGCGCGGCGTCCGGGACGCGGCCCGCCGCTGCTCCTGGAAGATCGGCGCCACCCGTGCCGAACAGGGGCTGCCGCTGGACGCGCTGCTGCACGCCTTCCGGCTGGGCGGCTCCCTGGTGTGGCAGAACCTGGTCGACGAGACCTCCCGGACGGCACCCGAGGACGTACGGCTGCTGGTGCACGTGGCGTCCGACGTGTGGAACTTCGTCGACGAGCACTGCACCGTCGTGGCGGACTCCTACCGGCAGACCGAGCGGCAGCTGTCCTGGCGGCGGGAGAACAGGGTGCGGCTGCTGGCCGCGGCGCTGCTCGACGGGAGCAGCCGGATCGCCGACCTGCCCGAGGCCGCGCTGGCGCTGGACCTGCCGGAGCACGGCCGGTACGTGGTCGTCGCGGTCGGCGGCGGCCGGTTCGCCGCCTGTCCCCGTGCCCAGGCGGTGCTCGCTCCGGGTGTGCGCGTGCACTGGCACACAGGAGTGGACGCCGACCACGGCGTCGTCCTGGTCCAGGACGACGCGGAGCCGGTGGTGGAGGACGAGCAGCCGCCGGGCGTACGGGTGGGTGTCAGCAGCGTCGTCGAAGGGCTCGCCGCGGTGGGCGAGGCACGAAGGCTGGCGGACACCGCGCTGAGCCTGTGCCCGGAGACCGGCGGCACGGTCCGGCTGACGGAACACCTGCCGGCGGCCCTGGTGGTGTCGTCCCCCGACCTCGGCGCCGCCCTGGCCGACCGGCTCTTCGGCCCGCTGGCACGGCTGGAGCCCGCCGACGCGGAGGTCCTGCTGGACACCCTGGCCACCTGGCTGGCCTGCGACGGGTCCGCCCAGCGGGCGAGCAGACGGCTGTACTGCCACCGCAACACCGTCCTCAACCGCCTGCGACGCTACGAGCAGTTGACCGGACGTTCCCTTTCCCGCCCCTTCGACCTGGTCGAGGTCACCCTCGCCCTGACCGCCCGCAAGCTCCTCCCGCGCTGACCGGCACCCCCCGGGGCGGGCCGTACGACTCAGGGCCTGCCCGGGCGGATCACGCCGAGGACGCGGGGTCCGGCACGCACTCCCTCAAGCTCTTCGAGCAGGGGGTGTCCCCAGTCGCGTGGTCGTCACTCCCCCCTCTCGGCTTCGCTCGAGAGGGGGCCCATTCCCTGGTGTTCCGGGACGTCCCCGACGAACACGACCCCGTCGGCTCCCTCCAGGCGGGCCGGGTCGAACGGGCTGTACCCGAACCACGGCGACACGCGGGTGGCGGGCACTCTGTCGCCGAGGAGGCCGGCCAGCCGGGGGCCGCCGATGAGGCAGGGGTCCTCCGGGAGCGCGTACAGCAGTCCCTCGACGGTGTCCGGGGGCGGGGTGCCCACTCCCCGGTGCCGGATCGTGCCGAGCGCCGTGGCGAGGAAGGCGTACTCCTCGCCCAGACGGGCGTTCACGAGCGCGCCGGCGCCCCACCACTTCAGCGGCGGCTGATCCCACATGCGCATCGTGCTCTTGTCCCGCTGGAGATGGCTGTTGTGGGCGAAGACCAGGGTCGGGCCCCGCTCGGCGAGGGCGAGGAGGTTGTCGGCCATCATCCGGTCCCGCTGGCCCAGCAGCCGTGTCATGCGACCCGACGAGGTGCCGGCCAGCCAGTAGTGGTAGCGCAGCAGACCGGTGGCGGTGCGTCCGTACAGGCGCGCCCGGTCCCAGACGTCCCGCGAGGTCGCCGCGATCAGATGCGGCGTCTCGGCGTCGAGCAGCGCCACCAGGTCGTCGGCGAGCAGCAGCAGTTCCCCGGCCTCTGCCGACCGCCCCACGGACCGGGCCGGGTCCGTCATGACGTCGGGATGGGTCCACCGGTCGTCGGTGCCGAGCAGGCGGTCGAGTGTTTCCGTGGTGCAGGGGAGCAGGTCCGCGTCCACCCGGGCCGCGAGGCAGTCGTGAAGTGCGGTGAGAGCCTGCCGAGGGCTCGCGGCGCCGGTGATCTCCAGCGGGCCGTCGACACCGGCGAAGCGGAGCCGCTCGGAGGCCGGCCGGCCCACGTTGTACTCCCGCATCCAGCACACGAGTTCGCGGTTGGCCGCAAAGGCGCCCCAACCGTGGCTGAATCCGTGCGCCATGACCTCGTCGAGGGTGCCCGTGCCCTCGGTGACGTAGTCGTCCACGGCCAGGCCCATCAGACAGTCGCTCTCGATCGCGATCGTCCGGTAGCCCTCCTGCTCGACAAGTTGCGAGAACAGCTCGTTGCGCAGGCCCAGCAGAGCGTCCTCGCCGTGCGTGGGTTCCCCGAGCGCGAGCACGCGCGGCCGGCCGGAAAGCAGCTCCATGACGCTCCCGGCGTCCACGGCACGAACGGCGTCCTTGATGCGATGAGTCATGCCCTCAACGCTATCGCTGAACTTCCGGTGAAAACTTTTCCGCGATACCGTCGGTGTCATGGGGCGAAACCTTCAAAGCGGGGGACGGCTTCGGCCGGTCGACCTGGCACGTGGGCACGGTCTGTCCACCCAGGCCGTCAGGAACTACGAGGAGGCCGGCATCCTCCCGCCCGCCGACCGCACCCCCCACGGCTACCGCACCTACACCCCGCTGCACGCGCGCGCCCTGGCCGCGTTCCGCGCCCTGGTACCCGGCCACGGCCACGCGACGGCGACGGCGATCATGCGTGCCGTCAACCGGGACGCGGTCGACGAGGCGCTGCGGCTCGTCGACGAAAGCCATGCCCAACTGCTCGAGGACCGCCGCACACTCCGTGCCGTGGAGCGAGCTCTCGGCGACCTGGCGCCCGGCACGGAGCGGCCCGGCCCGGTGCCGGACACGGCGCCCGGCGCAGTGTCCGGCACCGACGGCACCCCCTGCTGGCCGCCCTCCTGGTCGGCAAGGCCACCGTCGCCGCGGAGCGGGGCGTCCCGCTGCGGCTGGCTCCCGCC
>NZ_JBHXQZ010000119.1:6441-22211 GCF_042717095.1 Streptomyces sp. NPDC058632
GGGCCGTGCGGGCCCCCCCGCGCCCGCGGGCGGGGGGGGCGGGCCCGCGGGCCCGCACCCGGCCCGGGGGGGAGGCCCCCCCCCCGACGGCACCTTCATCGGGCCACTGGCGCGTCGGCTCGGCATCCGGCCCGCGACGCTGCGCAAGTGGGAGCGCGCCGAACTGGTGAGCCCGCGCCGCGACCCGCTGACCGGCTACCGCGTCTACGACGAGGCCGACGTACGGGACGCCCGCCTCGTCCACCAGCTCCGGCGGGGCGGCTACCTGCTGGAGCAGATCGCCCCGCTCATCGCCCAGGTGCGGTCCGCCGGAGGCCTCGAGCCCTTGGAAGCCGTCCTCCAGGACTGGCACGCCCGGCTGTCCGCCCGCGGGCGGACGATGCTGACCGGAGCCGCCGAACTGGACGCATACCTGCGCGCCCGCGGCTGAGACCCGGGCCCGTCCCTGGGCAGCCGCACAACCCCCGCGCGCGCCCGTTGGGACGCCGCAGCGAGCCGGGCCGGAAGTCTGTTCCGCCCGCCCGCGCCCGTGCTGTCGTGGGCTCCCCTTCCCGTCGAAGCCGTCGCCGCCGTGCGGTACGGCCCCGAGGAGCCGTGATGCCCGAAGCACCACCGGACGACCGGCCCGCGCTGCACGTCGAGAACGTCGACGTGACGTACGGGCGCGCCCTGTCCGCCCTCCGCTCCGTGTCCCTCACCGTGCCGCACGGGGGCGTCGTCACCCTGCTCGGCGCCAACGGCGCGGGCAAGACGACCCTGCTGCGGGCCGTGTCCGGAACCCTGCGCCTGCACCGCGGCGCCATCACGGCCGGCCACATCCGCTACGGCGACACCGTGCTCGACGGCAAGGACCCCGTGACGGCGGTACGTGCCGGAGTCGTCCAGGTCCCGGAGGGACGGCGGGTGTTCGCCGGGCTCACGGTGGACGAGAACCTGCGCAGCGGCGGACTGGGACTCGGCCGCCGGGGCCGGACCCAGGTCCACGAGGCACGGGAGCGCGTGTTCACGCTCTTCCCCCGGCTCGCCGAACGCACGCACCAGGCCGCGGGTCTGCTGTCCGGGGGCGAGCAGCAGATGCTCGCCATCGGCCGCGCCCTGATGGCCGCTCCCCGCCTGCTGCTCCTCGACGAGCCGTCCCTCGGCCTCGCACCGCAGATGGTGTACCGGATCGCCGAGGTGATCCGCGAGATCAACACCCAGGGCACCGCCGTGCTCCTGGTCGAACAGAACGCGGGTATGGCACTCTCCCTCGCCGACCACGCCCACGTCCTCGAGGTCGGCGAGACCCGCCTGTCCGGCCCTGCCGACGAACTCTCCCGCACCGACGCCGTACGCCGCCTCTACCTGGGCGAGGCGGCCGAGGACCGGGCGGCCGGCGACCGGGTGGCCAAGGGCCGGGGGGCGGCGTGAACGACCGCACCACCACCGCGCCGCCCGTGCTCGACGTACGGGACGTCACCGTGCGCTTCGCCGGACTCACCGCCCTCGACACCGTCTCCCTCACCGTCGCACCCGGCACGGTGCACGCGATCATCGGACCCAACGGCGCCGGCAAGTCGACCTGCTTCAACGTGCTGTCCGGCCTGTGCCGCCCGGCCGCCGGCACGGTGGCCCTCGGCGGCACCGAACTGACCCGGCTCGCACCGCACCGCATCGCCGCGCTCGGCGTGGCCCGCACCTTCCAGAACATCGTCACCACCCACGGCACGGTCGCCGACAACCTGATGCTCGGCCGCCACGCCCTGACCCGCGCCGGCTTCGCCGCCACCGCGCTGCGTCTGCCGGGCGCCGTGCGCGAACAGCGCGAGCATCTCGCACGGGCCCGCGAGATCGCCGAACTGACTGGCCTCGGCGCCCACTTCGACAGCCCTGTCGCCCTCCTGTCGTACGGCGACCGCAAACGCGTGGAACTCGCCCGCGCCCTCTGCCTGGAGCCACGCGTGCTCCTGCTCGACGAACCGGTGGCCGGCATGAACGCCGCCGAACGCGCCCGCACCGCCGAGGTCGTGGGCGAACTACGGGCCGAACTCGGCCTGTCCATCGTCCTCGTGGAACACGACATGGGACTGGTCATGCGCCTCGCCGACGACGTCACCGTGCTCGACTTCGGCCGGTCAATCGCCCACGGCACCCCGGACGAGGTCCGCCGTGACCCCGAGGTGCTGCGTGCCTACCTCGGCACCGACACCCAAGGGGAGGACGCGGCATGACCGTATTCCTGGACAACATCCTCGGCGGCATCGCCCTCGGCGCGGTCTACGCGCTGGTCGCCCTCGGCTTCGTCGTCATCTTCAAGGCGTCCGGCGTCCTCAACTTCGCCCACGGCTCCCTCCTCCTGTTCGGCGGCTACCTGACCGCGGTCCTCCACGACGACCTCGGCTTCGCCGGTGCGCTGGCGCTGGCGGCCCTCACCACCGCCGCCCTCGCGGGCGCCCTCGACCGGTTCCTGCTGCAACGGGGCGGACAGGACGCGCACTCCGCCCATGTGCAGACCATCGTCACCATCGGCATCGACATCGTCCTGCTGACCGACCTGGCCCGGCGCATCGGAGGCGACCTGCTGTCCCTCGGCGACCCCTGGGGCGACGCCGTGACCGAACTCGGCCCGGTGACCGTCGCCGACAGCCGGCTCGCGGCGATCGTGGTGTCCGCCGTGGTCATCGGCGGCGTGTTCGCGCTCTTCCGGTTCACCTCCTGGGGACTGTCCCTGCGGGCGGCGGCCGAGGACCTCGAGGCCGCGGCCCTCATGGGCGTACGGCTCGGCCGGGTCCGCGCGATCGCCTGGTGCCTGGCGGGCGCGCTCGCCGCACTCGCCGCCGTGTTCCTCGCCGCCTTCCCGGCACCCGGCCTGGAACGCAGCACCGGCCTGATCGCGCTCAACGCCTTCCCCGCGGCGATCCTCGGCGGCCTCGCCTCCCCGACCGGAGCCCTCGCGGGCAGCCTGCTCATCGGCCTGACCGAGGCCCTGGTCGTCGGCTACCAGTCGGACCTGCACATCCTCGGCGAGGGCTTCGGCGACGTCGCCCCGTACGCCGTGATGCTGCTGGTGCTCCTGATACGGCCCACCGGGCTGTTCGGCGCGAAGGGAGCAGCCCGTGTCTGACCGCATCCCCACAGTCCTGACCGGCCGCGGGGCGCGGATCGTGCTCCTCGCCGTCGTCCTGTGCCTCCCGCCGTTCTACCTGGACGCCTTCTGGCTGCGCATCGGCCTGTTCTCCATGGCGGCCGCCATCGGCGCCATCGGCCTCGCCCTGCTGACCGGCACCGCCGGACAACTCTCCCTCGGCCACGCCTTCTTCCTCGCCGTCGGCGCCTACGGCTACACCTGGCTCGCGGGCGAGCCCGGCCCGGGACTGCCGACCGCCCTCGCCGCCCCCCTCGCGGTACTGCTGGCCGGCGCGGCGGGCGGGCTGTTCAGCCCCGTCGCCGCCCGGGTGCGCGGCATCTACCTGGGTATCGCCACCCTCGCCCTGGTCTTCCTCGGCCACCACGTGCTGCTGACCGCCGACGGCATCACCGGCGGATTCAACGGCCGCTCCGTGCCACCGCTCAGCCTCGGCGGCTTCACCTTCGGCGCCGGCGACCCCGAACTCACCGTGCTCGGCGTGCCGTTCGGCGCGGAGGAACGGCTGTGGTTCCTGGGCCTGGCACTGTTCGCGGTCACCTGGTTCACCGCCCGAGGCCTGCTGCGCGGACGCCCCGGCCGGGCGCTTGCCGCCCTGCGCGACAGCGAGACCGCGGCCGCGGTGATGGGCGTCGACGTCGCCCGCCACCGCTCGGCGGCCTTCGTGGTGTCGTCCATGTACGCAGGGCTCGCGGGCGTCCTCCTCGCCCTCTCCTTCCGCCGGGTCGTCCCGGACTACTTCTCCCTGGTCCTCTCCGTCGACTACCTCGCCATGATCGTCATCGGCGGGCTGGGCTCCGCCGCCGGAGCCACCGCGGGCGCCGTCTTCGTCACCGCGCTCCCGCTGCTCATGACCCGTTACGCCGACCAGCTCCCCCTGGTGGCCGCCCCCGGCTCGGGCGACGGCTCCATCGGCCCCACCGAGGCCGCCCGCTACCTCTACGGCGCCGCGATCGTCCTCGTCCTGCTGTACGCGCCCGACGGCCTGCACGGACTGGCCCGCCGGGCCCGCGACCGCGTACGGCGCCGACGCCCCCGAGCCCCCGCCACCGGCCCAGCCCAGACCCCACCGCAACCGGCCGCAGCCGCACGACCCAAGGAGCACACCCCGTGAACACCACGCATCACCGGCCCCGCACCCGGCGCCGCACCAGCGGCGCCGCCCTCGCCGGAGCCCTCGTCCTGCTGCTCGCGGCCACCGGGTGCAGCTCCAAGGCGGACGACGGCGACGGGGGCAGCGAATCCGCCGACGGCGTCCGCACCGGCCCCGGTGTCAGCGCCGACACCATTCGGCTGGGCGCCCTCACCGACCTCACCGGGCCGTACGCCACGCTCGGCAAGAGCATCGTGCAGGCCCAGCAGATGTGGGCCGACGAGACCAACGCCGACGGCGGCATCTGCGACCGCAAGATCGAGATCGTCGTCAAGGACCACGGCTACGACGTGCAGAAGGCGGTGACCGCCTACGCCGACATCGCGCCGGACGTCGTCGCCCTGCCCCAGGTCATCGGCTCGCCCGTCGTCGCCGCCCTGCTCGACGACGTCGAGCGCGACAAGGTGCTCACCTTCCCACAGGCCTGGGCCGCCTCCCTGCTCGGGAAGGACGCCATTCAGGTCCTCGGCACCACCTACGACATCGACATGATCGCCGCGGTCGACTTCCTCACCCGCACCAAGGGGGTGAAGAAGGGCGACACCATCGGCCACGTCTACTTCGAGGGCGACTACGGCGCCAACGCGCTGGAAGGCTCCACCTGGGCGGCCGAGCAGGCCGGACTGAAGATCGTCGGGCAGAAGATCCAGGCCACGGACACCGACCTGTCCGCACAGGTCTCCGCCCTGCGCAAGGAGGGCGTCAAGGCCGTTCTGATCAGCGCCGGCCCCGCCCAGACGGCCTCCCTCGTCGGCGTCGCCGCCTCCCGCGGCCTGAGCGTCCCCGTCGTCAGCAGCGCACCGGGCTACGCACCCCAGCTCATGGAGACCCCGGCAGCGCCGGCCCTGGCCGCCCTGCTGCACGTGGTGAGCGCCGCACCCGCGGTCAGCTCCGAACTGCCGATGGTCCAGCGCATGGTGACCTCGTACAAGAAGAAGTACCCCGACTCGCCCGTCGACTCCGGCGTGCTGTCCGGCTACAACGCCGCGCAGCTCATGGGGGCCAACCTGAAGGCAGCCTGCGATGCGGGCGGCCTCAGCCGCGAGGACGTCGTCAAGGCGCACCGCTCGCAGAAGAACGCCGACACCGGCCTCGGCACCGCACAGAACTTCTCCGACGTCGACCGGCCGGCGAGCGTCGAGACGTACGTCCTCAAGCCCGACGCGAAGGCGACGGGTGCCGTGGTGAACGCCGAGGACGCGCACACCGCACCGGGCGTCGAGGAGTACCTGTCCTCGCGTTAGGCCCTGCCCTGAGCGCGCGGCACGATCCGAATGGTCCCGGCGGACCCCGAGAGGGGGACGCCGGGACCACCCGTGTGTCCGGGCCACGACGGGCCGTCCCTCCCGCCCGAGGCACCCGTGCGAGCCACCGGGACCGCCGGCCGGACGTACCCCCTCGGGGTACTCGCTCTCCCGCGCGGTGGTGTGATGCGCACCGAAGGGCAGACCCGCCGCCCGGCCCTCACGCCGGCGACCGGAACGCTTCTCCAGCCGGGCGCGCGTCTCCTCGGCGTCCTCGCCGGAGGCCGGACCCGACCCGGCGCTGCGCCTCCTGTCACCGGCCCGGCCCGTGCCCGCGGGCGGGCCGGCCGCTCGGCGCTTCGGGGTCGCGGTCGGACGCCGGCCAGACGTACGGCAGGTCGTCCGGCGCCCCGGGGAAGAGCACCCCGTAGACGGCCGGGTCCTTGCGCACCAGTGCCGAGCGGTGACTGCGGTGCAGGGCATCGTCCCCGAGCCAGGGCGGCAGCTCACCGGCCTCGGCCAGCTCCGGCTGACCGCGCACCGGTAGTCCGGGCCGGACGGTGGCGAGATCGGCGACGAGTGTGGCGGCGCAACTGTCCTGGTGGCCCCGGTCACGCCAGACCCGGCAGACATCCAGGCCGTAGCGCACCAGCGCCTCCTCGTAGCCGGCCCACATGCGCACCGCCGGATGACGGCGCCAGCCGTAGCCGGGGACGATCAGACCGCGCAGCACCTGCAGTGCCTCGACCCGCTGTTTGCCGAGCCGGCGCCGGTCGAGCACCAGCGCCGACTCGCGGAAGCCGGGATACGGCAGAAAGGTCTGCATCGGGCCGTCCGAACCGTGGTGGGCGCTGCCGCGGCCTTGGAGCGCGGCTCACCGCACCGTGGTTCCCCCTCCGAGGCGGCGCACACATGCGCGAGGTCAGCCGAGGTTGCCCAGCCGCGCCTCGCGCCACAGGTCGACGCCGCCGTCGGTGGCGTACTTGTCGATCTCGGCCAGCTCCTCGTCGCTGAAGTCGAGGTTCTCCAGCGCTGCGACGTTCTGCTCCACCTGCTCGGTGCGGGACGCGCCGATGACCAGCGAGGTGACGCGGCGGTCCCGCAGGGCCCAGGCCAGCGACATCTGGGCGAGCGTCTGCCCGCGGCGGACCGCGAGGTCGTTGAGGGCGCGCAGCCGGTGCAGCATGTCGTCCGTCAGCCATGAGGCGTCGAACGACTTGCCCTGCGTCGCCCGCGAACCCTGCGGCACGCCGTCGAGATAGCGCCCGGTCAGCAGACCCTGCGCCAGCGCGGTGAACCCGATGATGCCGAAGCCCTCCTCCTGGGCCACGTCCAGCAGGCCCTCCGTCTCGATCCAGCGGTTCAGCATGTTGTACGACGGCTGGTGGATCAGCAGCGGAGTGCCCAGGTCCCGGAGGATGGCGACCGCCTGACGGGTGCGCTCGGCGTCGTAGGACGAGATACCGACGTACAGGGCCTTGCCCTGGCGGACCGCGGTGTCGAGCGCGCCCATGGTCTCCTCGAGGGGAGTGGTGGCGTCGAGCCGGTGGGAGTAGAAGATGTCCACGTACTCCAGGCCCATGCGCTCCAGCGACTGGTCCAGCGAGGCGAGCATGTACTTGCGCGAGCCGCCGCCCTGGCCGTAGGGACCCGGCCACATGTCCCAGCCCGCCTTGGTGGAGATCACCAGCTCGTCCCGGTACGGCGCCAGGTCCCGCTTCATCAGCCGGCCGAAGTTGATCTCCGCGGCGCCGTAGGGCGGCCCGTAGTTGTTCGCCAGGTCGTGGTGGGTGATACCGAGGTCGAAGGCGCGCAGCGCGATCTCGCGCTGGGTCTCGAAGGCCCGGTCGTCGCCGAAGTTGTGCCAGTAGCCCAGGGACAGCAGGGGGAGGTCCAGTCCCGAACGCCCGGTGCGCCGGTAGCGCATGGTGCCGTCGTAGCGCTCGGGATCGATGACGTGGTTCATCAGGTGTTCTCCGGGTGCGATTCAGGGATGTTCCGTGGGACGTGGGAACCCTGCCCACACTGCCTCCGCCTGATCCGGAAGTCCAACCGGTCCTTCCCGAAGGACTCGGCGCCGCCGCTTCTGGATGGTGGGGGCCTTCGGCGGACCGGCGGGGGCCGATTGACGGATTGCCGCTCTCGCCCGGCGGGCAGGGAGTTGAGTGTCATGAGCACGACCATCCTTCCCCCACGAGGAGTTCGACCATGTCCATCCGTACGCTGACCGGCGGCCTGGCCGCGGTTGTGGTGATGTCCCTTCCCCTGTTGTGGGGCGGCCAGGCCGTGGCCGCCCCGTCCGGCACGCCGGAGCAGTCCCTGGCCGCCCGTGTGCTCACCTACGACGCGAGCGGCTCCGCGGAGTTCAGGTCCGCCGTCGACCGTGGCGCGGCAATCTGGAACGAGAGCGTCGACGCCGTGGAACTCCGCCCGGCCGCGTCCGGGCAGCGCGCCAACATCCGGGTCCTGGCGGACAACGGCTGGCCGCGCGCCCTGCCCACCACCCTGGGCAACGGCACTGTCTACATCGGACGCCAGGCCGTGAACCAGGGATACGACACGATCCGCATCTCGGCCCACGAGCTCGGTCACATCCTGGGCCTGCCGGACCGTAAGCCGGGTCCCTGCTCCAGCCTGATGTCCGGCTCCAGCGCGGGAACCGCGTGCGCCAACCGTTACCCGAACGCGGCGGAGAGGGCGGAGGTCGAGGACAACTTCGCGGGCGCCGTGTCCGGCACGACGGGAGAGACGGCACGTACGGCCTCGGCGGCACCGGTGCCACGAGCCGTGCTGATCAGGGACTGACCGGCAGCACCGCCGCACACACCGGGCCACCTCGCGCGCTGCTCACCTGCCTGATGTGGCTGATCGAGCCGATTGAGGTTATGATCGACGTACGTCAAGGCGCCGGAACTCCGGAAGCCCGACCGTGCGTTGGTGGTCCAAGGAAAGACGCCCCGCTTCCTGCGGGGAAATGCAGGTGCAAGGCCTGCCCAGCGCTCCACCGCAAGCCCCGTTCCCGAACGACATGTTCGGGAACGGGGCTTGCGCCGTTGGTGCTACGTGCCGGGGAGACCGGTCGCGCCGTTGTGCAGGGTCACGCCGTGTGCAGGGTCAGCCCGTAGCGGTTGAGGATCTCGTTGACCGGCTGGAACCAGGTCTCGCCGCCGGAGGAGCAGTTGCCCCAGCCGCCGGAGGTGACGCCCTGCGCCTGGTCACCGCTGATGAACGAGCCGCCCGAGTCGCCGCCTTCGGCGCAGACGCTCGTCTTCGTCATCTGATGCACCGCGCCCTGGCTGTAGTTGACGGTCTCGTTCTTGGCCAGCAGCGTGCCGCAGTGCCAGTGGGTCGTGGATCCCGAGCGGCAGATCGAGGCGCCGACCGGAGCCTCGTTCGAGCCCCGTACCAGCTGGTCGGAGACCGTGCCCCAGCCGAGCACGACCGGAACCGTCCACCAGCCGCTGCCCACGTTGACCCACGCGTAGTCGTTGCCCGGGAACGAGGAGCCCTGGAAGTTGCCGATGTACGAGCCGTCCCAGCCCCGCACCTGGCCGCCCACGCCGCCGCAGTGCCCGGCGGTCACGAAGCCGCCGTGGACCGAGAAACCGATGGAGCAACGGACGTTGCCCGTGTAGTAGGGGTCGCCGCCCACCGTTCCCGCGGCGAACGTCTCGGCGGCCGCCCGCACGGTGCGCACGGTGACCGGTCCTGCCTCGCGGGCCTCGGAGAGGAACCGCTGGACATCGTTGTCGGCCCGCTCGCCCTCGACCACGTTCACGACCACCGTGTTGGCGGCCGGGTCCACGGACCAACTGCTCACGCCCGACGGCGCGTCGAGGCGGTCCAGGCGTGACACGGCCGCGTCGAGCTGCCGGGCGCTGTGCCCGACCGTACGGACGGCCGCACCGAAGGACCGGAGGCTGCGGACGGTGGCGGCGTCGGCGTCGGGGGTGACGGCGACGGTCAGCTTCTCGCTCTTCGCGTCGAACCAGGCGCCGCCGTACGCCGGTCCGGCGGTCCTGCGGGCCCTGGGCTCGAGTTCGGTGGCCCGCTGTTCGGCGGCGAGCCGGGCCTCGGCCTCGGCGGGGGAGAGGCCGAAATCCCGCTGCATGGCTTGCAGCAGGGCGGTGGAGGCCGGTGCGGAATCCGGCGACGTGGCGGAGGCGGCGGGGGAGTCGGAACCGGGGGTGTCGCTCGCCGAGGCGGGCAGGGTGCCGGCCGCGGTCCAGCTGCCGATCATGAAGAGTGCGGCCACGCAGGCATGCGTGAGTCTGGTGCGTCTCATGGACGGTGCCCTTCGTCGTTCCAGCAAGGTGGGGGTGGAACAAACGCAATCCGAGAGCGCTCTCATTCGAGTCGAGCAGAGCCTAGCGGGCCCGGACTATCAGGTCCATGCCAATGACGGAATCCGGTGCCTCACTTGCCGGTTGCCCGCTCGCCGGCGGTGCTGTCGGGTGCAGTGGGACCTACGGTGCCGGGTGCCGTCGGTCGGGCGTTGCCGGGCGGTGGGCGTTCTCCACGTCCCGCTGGACCGCGTCCGACGAGGAGCGCCCGGCCTCCTCTGCGAGGACCGCGGCCTGCCGGGACGGCTCGGAGACGATGTGCCGCCGCTGTGCGGACAGCTCCTCCGGCCCGCTGGGGTCGAGGACGGCGCGGGCAGCACGCAGCGCCTGCCCCGGCTTCAGGAACCGGCGTGCTTCCTCCGGCCTGGAACGCCACAGCAGATTGGCCGCCCATGCCGCCGGACGGGGGGGAGTGACCGGTGGTGCGAAAGCGGAGCCATGCGGCCGGCGCGCTCCGATGTGCGCTCAGTGACGATGCCCAGGCCTTGACGACACAGGAGACGCTCGGCACTACTGGAAGGCGTCCCGGGCACACGTTCTGTGGGGGCCCGCCCGGTGCCGGCCCGGTATGCCCACCCCCGCCGGGATGCACGTCGGGAGGTGACCGGTGCGGTCACGATGGGCGGCGGCGGTACTCCTGCTGACGTCGGCACTGCTCCTGCACCTCTGCCCGCCCGCCGTCGGGCCGGACCGGCACACACAGTCAGCCGCACATACGCAGACGGACGCCCGCACAGTGGCACGCACCATGTGGGCGCACCCCGTGACGGCACCTTCCACGAGCCCGGTTCACCCGACGCCGGTTCACCACACAGCCCACGCGCCGGCCTCCGAGGCCGTCCCCGCGGCAGCCCTCACGCCGGTCGCCCCGGAACCCGCCTCGGACGCCCCCGAGCCCCAGCGCCTGGGGAAGCCCCCTCCCGGTCCACAGGACACGGCTCTCCACCGCCCCTTCGTCCGCTCGCCGAGGACCGCCCAAGCGGCCGGAGCGGCCCCGCACACAGTGACGAACACGCAGGCGAATACGGTCCCTCCGGAGCGGTCCGCCTCCGACGCGCGCCCGTCAGGTACCTCACAGGACGCGGAGCCGGCACTCCCGGCCCACGACACCAGCGACCTGCAGACGTTCCGCTGCTGAACGACGGCAGTACCGCCCGGGGCCTGCACCGCGCGGACCGAGCACTGCCCGGCGACCCCACGTCCCGCACGGCACCGCAACAGGCAGGCCCTCGCGCGTCCCGGCACCCATGACGACACAGGAGACCCGCATGCCCCGAAAGCACCTTCTCGTTCTGCGGCCGGACGAACTCGGCCCCGGCGAGCACAAGACATGGAGGCACCTGCGCACCGAGTCAGGCGCACCGGAGAACCCGTTCCTCGACCCGGCGTTCACCACGGCCGTCGGGCACGGCAGGCCCGGTGCCAGGGTCGCCGTACTCCAGGAGGACGACACCCCCGTCGGCTTCTTCCCCTACGAGAAAGGGCCGTTGGGGCAGGGCCGGGCGATCGGGCTCGGCGTGTCGGACAGTCAGGGGGCCGTCCTGCGCCCCGGAATCCAGGTCGACCCCCGCCGGCTCCTGGGCGCCTGCGGGCTCTCCTCATGGGAGTTCGACAACCTGGAGGCCGGGCAGCACCACTTCGTCCCGCACGCCACCGAACGACTCGCGAGCCCGGTGGTCGACATCGGTGAGGGCTTCGCGCCGTACGCCGAACTGCTGCGGGTGAACGCGCCCGGCTTCCTCAAGCAGACGCTGGCCAAGGAGCGCAGGCTCACCCGTCAGGTCGGCGAGGTGCGGTTCGTGTACGACGCGCGGGACCCGGACGCGTTACGGGCGCTGATGCGCTGGAAGTCCGCGCAGTACCGGCGCACCGGGCGCCGGGACCGGTTCGCGCAGCCGTGGATCACCGCTCTGGTGGAACGGCTCGCGAGCGGCGACGACCCCGAATGCCGCGGACTGCTCTCCGTGCTGTACGCCGCCGGGCGCCCCGTGGCCGCCCACTTCGGGCTGCGCTCGCCCACGGTTCTCTCCTGGTGGTTCCCTGCGTACGACCGCGACTACGGCAAGTACTCGCCGGGGCTGGTGCTGCACCTGCGAATGCTGGAGGCCGCGGCGGCCGACGGGATCCGCATGGTCGACCTGGGCAGCGGGCCGGCCCGCTACAAGGACTCGCTGAAAACCCGGGAACTGCCCGTCTACGAGGGCGCCGTGGTGCGCCCGGTACCGGGCGGGGCCGCGTACCGCCTGAGCCGCGAACCGGTGCGGGCGGCCCGCCGCTTCGTCCGCGACCGCCCCCGGCTGGCCGGTGCGGCCCGGCGCACCCTGGAGGAGGTGGGGAGGCTGCGCCACCGGTGAGGCCTTCTCGCGATGCCGAGGCCCGTACGCGGGGTTACTCCCGCTGTGGGACGCCGTGGTGTACGGGCCCGGCACCGCGATCCGCGGTCACTCCGGAGACGTCGGTCCGGGCGGCGGAGCTCTTCGCCGGCCGGCTCATGGTTCCGCTCGCCCTGCTCACCCTGATCAGCGGACCGGTGCCTCGCCAGTCCCGGCGACGGCCTTCGTGCTGCGGCCGGGGGTGAACGCGGCGGTCACCGCAGTGTCCGCGGAGCATCCCCTGCCGGGCCTGCCGGGCCTGCCGGGCCCGCCTGCGAGCCGAGGTCCGCGCTTCGAAAACGGCCGAACCGGTGGGCGCCCGGGCACCGGGCGCCCACCGCCCCGTCAGGAGCGCCTGACACGTGTCGACGCGGCCGGCGCATTTCCCGGAACCGGGGGCAAGAGCCCGCCCGGCCCGCCATCGTGGGCCAGGGGGAGTGCGGCCGGGCATCTCGGGTAGTCGCGCCATGTGATCGGTGAGTGAAGGCGGATCGGATGGAACCAGTTCCTGTCGGCGAAGGGGACCCGGCGCCCGGCGCACCGCGGCGGGCGTCCTACGCGCTGGGCGGCGACGGCGCGTGGATAGCGGAGGCCCGGCGGCTTGCCGAGGCGTTTCTGACGCGTGTTCAGGCGGAGGACGGGCTGCCCGTGTCGAGCCACGCGGTGGAGGTCACCCAGCTCGTGGTGAGCGAGCTGGTCACCAACGCCCGCAAGTACGCGCCCGGACCCGTCCGGCTGGATCTGCGCATCGCAGGCGACGCCCTCGAGGTGATGGTCCGGGACGGCAGCACCGCGCTGCCCGTGGCCGGGAGCGCGAACCCGGACCGGGTGGGCCGGCACGGCCTGGAGATCGTGCTGGCCGTCGCCCAGAGGGTGGATGTGCAGCCGGAGCCGACCGGCAAACGCATCACGGCCCTGATCCCCCTCATGGAGACCGGCGGCCGGTGACGGCACCCGCCGGGGCGACGCACGGTGCCGCGCGGCGGCCTCCCGGCCCGGACGCCGGGGATTCGCCGCCCGCTGCCGACGCATCCCCGACCCAGGACACCGGGGCTCAGGCGCCGACGTAGGACGCGAGGTGCTCGGCGGTGAGGGTGGAGCGGGCGGCGACCAGGTCGGCGGGGGTGCCCTCGAAGACGATCTTGCCGCCGTCGTGCCCGGCGCCCGGCCCGAGGTCGATGATCCAGTCGGCGTGCGCCATGACCGCCTGGTGATGCTCGACGACGATCACCGACTTGCCCGAGTCGACCAGCCGGTCGAGCAGACCCAGCAACTGCTGGACGTCGGCGAGGTGCAGGCCTGTGGTCGGCTCGTCGAGGACGTAGACGCCGCCCTTCTCCGCCATGTGCACGGCCAGCTTGAGCCGCTGCCGTTCGCCGCCGGACAGCGTGTTCAGCGGCTGGCCGAGGGTGAGATAGCCGAGCCCCACGTCGGTGAGCCGGCCGAGGATCCGGTGCGCCGCCGGAGTACGGGCCTCGCCGGCGCCGAAGAACTCCTCCGCCTGGGCCACCGGCATCGCGAGCACCTCGCTGATGTCCCGGCCGCCGAAGCGGTACTCCAGCACCGACGCCTGGAACCGCCTGCCCTCGCAGTCCTCGCAGGTGCCGGCCACCCCGGCCATCATCGCCAGGTCGGTGAAGACGACACCGGCACCGTTGCAGGTGGGACAGGCGCCCTCGGAATTGGCGCTGAAGAGTGCCGGCTTGACGCCGTTGGCCTTGGCGAACGCCTTGCGGATCGGCTCCAGCAGCCCCGTGTACGTCGCCGGGTTGCTCCGCCGCGAGCCGCGGATCGGGCTCTGGTCCACCGACACCACGCCCTCGTCGCCGGCCCCCGACTGCTCGACCAGCGACCCGTGCACGAGCGAGCTCTTGCCGGAACCGGCGACACCGGTGACGACCGTGAGCACACCGAGCGGGATGTCGACGTCGACACCGCGCAGGTTGTGCGTCGTCGCTCCCCGGATCTCCAGCGCCCCGTAGGGCTTGCGCACCGACTCCTTGAGCGTCGCCCGGTCGTCGAAGTGGCGGCCCGTGACCGTGTCACCGAGCCGCAGCCCTTCGACGGTTCCCTCGAAGCAGACGGTGCCGCCCGCCGTACCGGCACCGGGGCCGAGGTCGACGACATGGTCGGCGATCGCGATCGTCTCCGGCTTGTGCTCCACGACCAGCACCGTGTTGCCCTTGTCCCGCAGCCGCAGCAGCAGGTCGTTCATCCGCTGGATGTCATGCGGGTGCAGGCCGATGGTGGGCTCGTCGAAGACGTACGTGATGTCGGTGAGCGGGGAGCCGAGATGGCGGATCATCTTGACGCGCTGCGCCTCGCCTCCCGACAGGGTGCCCGACGGCCGCTCCAGCGCGAGGTACCCGAGCCCGATCTCCACGAACGAGTCGAGGGTGCCGCCCAGTGAGGTGAGCAGCGGCGCCACCGAGGGCTCGGACAGGCCGCGGACCCACTCGGCCAGGTCCCGGATCTCCATCGCGCAGGCGTCGGCGATGCTGATGCCCTTGATCTTCGACGACCTGGCCCCCTCGTTCAGCCGGGTGCCGTCGCACTCGGGGCAGATGGTGAAGGCGACCGCCCGTTCCACGAACGCCCGGATGTGCGGCTGCATCGACTCCTTGTCCTTCGACAGGAACGACTTCCGGATCTTGGGGATCAGCCCCTCGTAGGTGAGGCTGACGCCCTCGATCTTCACCTTGACCGGCTCCCGGTACAGGAAGTCCTGCATCTCCTGCTCGGTGAACCTCCGGATCGGCTTGTCCGGGTCGACGAAGCCCGACTCGGCGTAGACCCGGACGGTCCAGAAGCTGTCCGACTTCCAGCCCGGGATGGTGAACGCGCCCTCGGACAGCGACTTGGAGTCGTCGTAGAGCTGGCTGAGGTCGATGTCGGAGACGCTGCCCCGGCCCTCGCAGCGCGTACACATCCCGCCGGTGCGCTCGTAGGTCGCCTTCACCGCCTTCTTGTTGCCGCGCTCGACGGTGATGGCCCCGCTCGCCCGGACCGAGGCGGTGTTGAAGGAGAACGCTCCGGGCGGGCCGATGTGCGGAGTGCCGAGCCGGCTGAAGAGGATGCGCAGCATCGCGTGGGCGTCGGTGACGGTGCCGACCGTGGAGCGCGGGTCGGAACCCATCCGCTGCTGGTCGACGATGATCGCGGTCGTCAGCCCTTCGAGGACGTCGACGTCGGGCCGCGCCGGGGTCGCCATGAAGCCCTGTACGAAGGCGCTGTACGTCTCGTTGATCAGCCGCTGCGACTCCGCCGCGACCGTGTCGAACACCAGCGAGCTCTTGCCCGAGCCGGAGACGCCGGTGAACACGGTCAGCCGGCGCTTGGGGATCTCGACGCTGACGTCCTTGAGATTGTTCACGCGCGCGCCGTGCACGCGGATCAGTTCGTGGCTGTCGGCGCCGTTCGGTGCCGGCGGCTGCGCCTTCGTCCTCGTCGTGGCCATGCTGGGGTTCCCGTCCTCTCGTAGGTGTTCCGTGGTCCGGTCCGTGGCCCTGGTGCCGGCCGGTGACGTCCCCGGGC
>NZ_JBHXQZ010000120.1:0-22126 GCF_042717095.1 Streptomyces sp. NPDC058632
GGCGCGCCCTGGGGTTCCCGGGCGGGGTGGGGGGGGGGGGGGGGGGGGGGGCCGGGCCCCCCCCCCCCCCCGCCCCCTGGCAATCACCTGAGGGGTACTCAGGAAATCAGGTGGCGGCGATCACGTCAGCGGTCGCGGCGGTCTTCGTACTGCGGGTGAGCCCGGACATCGGTCTCCTCCTCGGTTGCCGGCGGGGGGTCGCGCGGGGTGGGGGGTTCCACACGAGGACCGGGCTACCGGCCCCGTGTGCCCGGCGAGCGGCACACCATTACGCTACGAGCCGGAGCGCGAGCCCCCAATGAGGGAACCCCCTACGGGAGTTGCACAGGGAAAACCCTCGGTCCCCAGGGTCACTTCGTGCGGCGCCCCGCCGCCAGACGGACGATGTCCACCCTCGACCGGATGCCGAGTTTCCGGTACACCCGGGTGAGCGTCGCCTCGACCGTCTTGACGCTGATGAACAGCCGGGCGGCGATCTCCCGGTTGGTGGCGCCCTCCATCACCAGCGAGGCGACCTGCCGTTCCATCGAGGCGAGTCCGTCCAGCGCCGCCGAGGTGGCCGCGGGCGCCGTCTCCGGCTCCACCGGACCGGCGGCCACGGCCGCGTCCACCTGCCGCAGCCAGGGCAGCGCGCGGCAGCGCCTGAACAGCCGGGCGGCCTCGTCGTACGGGGCATGACCCGGGGCCGCCCCCGGACGCCGGGCGCGCAGCCGGGCCAGCGCGAACGCGGCCCGCGCCTCCTCCAGCCCGTGCCCCAGCCGCCCCAGCCGCTCCTGCGCGGACGCCAACTGTTCCTGCGCGGCCTCGTGCTCCCCGCGGGCCGCCCGCACCAGCGCCTCCGCGCGGTCCAGTACGGCGAGGACGCCCGCACGGTCCAGCCGCAGCGCGTGCACCCGGGTGAGGTTGATGAGTTCCTGCGCCTCGCCGGGCTCACCGATCCGGACCAGAGCCTCGGCGAGATCGCCGTGCCAGCGGCCCCGCGCCGGGTCGGTGATGCCCATGCCCTGCTCCAGTTCCCGCACCCGGCGCAGCGAGCGGACGGCACCCGCCGCGTCCCCGGCGACCAGCTGGGCGTAGCCGAAGGCGGCCAGGGCGCGCGAGAGGTACATCTGGTCGCCGTCCACCTCGGCGTGGTCCGCGGCCTCCCGCGCCAGTGCCAGTGCCCGCTCCACGTCCCCGCCACAGGCCTCCGCGAGCGAGGCCAGCATCGCCGAGGCGCCCTCCCCGATCCCGGAGTCCCGGGCCAGCCGCAGGCTCTCCCGGGCCAGGTCCAGGGCGCGGCCGCAGTGCCCGGAGCGCAGCTCCGTGTCGGCGAGGAAGCGCAGGAAGTGCACCTCGCTCTCGACCATGCCGCGCCGCCGCGCCTCACGCAGCAGCCCGGTGATGCTCCTACGGGCCTCGGGCAGCTGGTCGCTCATGAGCAGCCAGCGGAATCTGGCCACGCCCGCGCCGTTGTGGTGGCAGGCCACGTAGGGGTCCTGGGGTTCCCTCAGGGCCCGCTTGATGGTGGCCGGGGCGTCCGGGTGGCCCATCAGGGTCTCGGTGGACGACTGGAAGGCCAGCGCCATCAGCTCGGTGCGCCGGTCCGCGCCCCGCGCCGCCAGGTCCACCGCGTGCGCGGCCTCCCGCCGGGCCTTGTCGAAGTCGCCGTCGACCACCAGTTCCCGCCAGGCCAGCTGGTAGTGGACCAGGGCGAGCAGCCGCGGGTCGTCACCCGCGTCGGCCAGTACCTGCGGGAAGACCGCGTCGACCTCGCCGAGCGCCTGCCCGGCCGCCTCGATGACCACCATCCACGCCCGCACCCGCTCCGCGGGCACCGTGGCCCGGGTCAGCACCTCGCGCGCGATGTCCCGGGCGAGATCCGCCTCTCCCGCGATGATGGCGTCCTCGGCGGCCCGCAGCCGCCGTTCGTCCGGGCCCGGCGTGCTGTCGGCCGGGGTGCGGCGGGCGGCCAGCAGCCCCAGCGAGGCGGCGACCGAGGGCGCCCCGCGGTCACGGGCCAGCGCGGCGGCCTCGGCGAGCCGGGCCGCCACCTCCGGATCGGTGCCGGTCGTGGCGAGCGCCAGATGCCGGGCCCGCTCGATGGGGTCGGAGGCCGCCGTGGACAGCGCCGCGTGAGCGGCCCGCCGCTCGTGTGCGGGGGCCTCCGCGTACAGCGCGGCCGAGATCAGCGGATGCGCGAACCGCAGCGCCGGCTCCTCCGGGTCCGTCGCCAGCAGCCCCAGCGCGGCGGCCTGGGCCGTCTCCTCCTCGGCGTGGTCCCGGCCGGCCGCGTGCAGCAACGCCGGCGTCGGGCGGGCACCGGCGCTGGCCACCAGCAGGGTGCGGCGCGCGTCGTCCGACAGCATCTCCAGCCGGCTGAGCACCAGGGCACGCAGCGAGGTCGGCACCGGCAGCGGCTCACCGGGGCGCGGCCGGGCCGGGCTCTCGGCCAGGGCACGGCCCAGTTCGAGCGCGAACAGCGGGTTGCCGTCACTGGTGCGGTGGATGTCACGGACCGTGGTGCGGGACAGACCCGTGTAACCGCGGTGGTCGAGCAGCGCGGACACCTGGGCACGGGAGAACGGGCCGAGCCGCACCACGCGTGTGTCCGGCGGGCAGGCCCGCAGATGACGGTCGTACTCCTGCCCCTCGCCGCCCTCGGCCCGCACCGCGCACAGCATCTGCACGGGCGCGTCACCGAGGCGCCGGGCGGCGAAGCCCAGCAGCTCCGTGCTGGCCGAGTCCAGCCACTGCAGATCGTCCGCGACGACCAGGACGGGCCCCTCGGCGGCCAGCGCCCGCAGCGTGGACAGCACCGCCAGGCGCAGCGCGAGCCCGTCCCGCTGGAGAGTGGACTCGCCGCGGCCGGTGAGCGCCGACTCCAGGGCGGTGCGCTGCGCGGCGGGCAGCGCACCGGAGACCCGCTCGAGGACCAGACCGAACAGATCCGCCAGCGCCAGGAACGGAAGGTGGGATTCGGACTCCGTGGCGGAGCAGCGCAACACCGTGGCCGCTCCGCCCGCGTTTTCCGCAGCAAGTGCCCGCAGCACGGTCGATTTACCTATTCCGGCGGGCCCGTGCAGCAGCACGCTGCCCCCGCGGGCCAGCTGCTCGCGCGCTTCGGCGAACGGCTCCTCCCTGCCGATGACCAGGTCGGGGCGGCACCTGGCAGGATCCCTGAAGTCCCGGCGCACGGTCACCGCTCCCTCCTGTGTCGTGTCCTGGCCAATATTAGGCAATGGGTCGGTTAAATCCGGAGGCACGACGTCGTGAGGGAAATAACAGCGGACGCGCGGATGAAATCCAAAGTCCCGGCACACCGGTCGAAAACCCCGGCCCGCCGGTATTACCGACCTCACCTGAGCACCGCAAACCTACGGCAACCACCCCGCCCCGCGTGCGGAGACCACCGTCTTCGCACGCGGCTCTCGGTGGCCGGCCCCTCGGTGGCAGGCTCGCCGTGGGCGCGGCCGACCCGCCGCGCCGTGGAGCGGCTCGTCGGGCCGGCCGTCACCTGTTCCCCCTTCGCCGCGGCTCCCGAGTGAGCCCCCGCCCCCTTTCGGGGTAGGGAGACCGGCATCACGGACTGGACGACGGGAGAGAGCCGCCCGGCAAGGTCCGGGACCGAGGAGGACGGAGCACCCATGACGACGGCGGAGGACTTCCGATGACCCCCTCACCTCCCAGGATTCCGTCGAGCCCTGCGCCGTCCCCTGCGCCGTCCCCGGCACAGCCTCCGGCGCCCTCCCCGTCGTACAGCCACGGCACGAGCACCACCCCGCTGCTCGGCGACACGATCGGCGCCAACCTCGACCGCGCGATCGCCGCGTACCCGGACCGCGAGGCCCTCGTCGACGTGCCCTCGGGACGGCGCTGGACCTGCGCCGAGTTCGGCGCCGCGGTCGACGAGGTGGCACGCGGGCTGCCGGCGAAGAGGATCACGACGGGCGACCGCGTCGGCATCTGGGCGGTCAACTGTCCCGAGTGGGTTCTCACGCAGTACGCCACCGCCCGCATCGGCGCGATCATGGTGAACATCAACCCGGCCCACCGCGCCCACGAGCTGGAGTACGTCCTGCGGCAGGCCGGCGTCGCCGTGCTGATCGCCTCCCTCGCCCACCAGGGCAGCGACTACCGGGTCCTGGTCGACCAGGTGCGCGGGAGGTGCCCCGAACTGCGGGAGGCCGTGTACATCGGCGACCCGTCCCGGGACGCGCTGACCGAGGCCGCCGCCACCGTGCCGCACGAGCGGCTCGCCGCCGTCGCCGCCGGGCTGAGCTGCGACGACCCGGTCAACATCCAGTACACCTCGGGCACCACCGGCTTCCCCGAGGGCGCCACCCTCTCCCACCACAAACGTGCCAGAACATGTGAACAAGCAGCGCACCCTCACCCGGATCGAAGCAGTGCGCGTACGCCTCGCTGCGCACGTCCATCCATGCGCGGCTGTGTGCACACCGAGCCGTACGCCGGCAGCCCTGTCAAGCGCTCCTGACAGACGGTCAGGACCACTTGTCGGAGGTCGTTCTGGACATGCACACGCGCGGCCACCGGTCCAGCCCGTGCTCGCTCTCCTCGGCGCGGATTTGGCGCAGGCCGGGCGTGAGTGCGGCCTCGGCCAGCGGGCGGAAGCCGAGGCGGGCGTAGTACGGGGCGTTCCACGGGACGTCGGTGAAGGTGGTCAGGGTCACGGAGGTCAGGCCTTGGGCGCGGGCCCGCCCGGCGGCGTGGGCGATCAGGGACCGGCCCACGCCCCGACGGGCGGCGCGCGGGTGCACCGAGACCTGCTCGACGTGCAACGCGTCGTCCACCGGCTCGGCGATCAGATACCCGGCGGGCCGGTCCCGTTCGTCGGCGGCGACCCAGCAGTGGCCCGCCCGCCGGTAGTGGTCGAGGGCGGAGAGGGCGGGAGGCTCGTCGTCGGCGATCTCCGGCATGCCCAGGGCGCGGAAGAGGGCGCCGGCGGCCCGTTCGATGTCCTGGAGGGCGGACAGCTCGTCGGGGGCGGCGGCCCGGATGTGCGTACGCATGCGCAGAGTATCGGACGGCGGGGGCGGGAACGCCCCGGTTTTTCCGACTTCCGGGGAGCGGGTGGCCTCCAGCGCGTCGGCCGGGGCGTTCACCAGCCGCGGGGTGCCGGTGAGGCCGAGCGGGAGCAGAGGACGCCGAGGCTGTCGGCGGGGTCCCGGTCACCGGTCGTCGGGCCATCCAGTCCTTTCCCCCTCTTCCTCCCCCTCCTCCCACGGGACGTGTGCCGTCAGCCGGAACACGCCTTTGGGGCGCCGTTCCACGGCCAGCGTGCCGTTCAGGCCGGACAGGCGCTCCCGCAGTCCCGACAGACCGGTGCCCGCACCGCCTTCGGCATCGGGCGCGCCGTCGTTGTCCATCGTCAGCCGTACCGCGTTCGGGCCCGCCGTACGCAGCGACACGGTGCAGTGCGAGGCGCCCGGCGCGTGGCGGAGCACGTTCGTCGTTCCCTCGCGCACCACCCAGCCGAGTGCGGCCTGGACGTCGACGGGAAGCCGGTGTGCCGGCCCGTCCTCGATGCGGCAGGCGATGTCGGCCGCCTCCAGTACGGAACGGGCTCCGGCGAGTTCGGTGTGCAGGTCGGCGGTGCGGTAGCCGCGTACCACCGAGCGGATCTCCCGCTGCGACTCCTGCGCGATGCGCTGCACCTCCACCATGTGGTCCACCGCCTCCGACCGCCCCCGGTGCGCCAGCCGGACCGCGAGCTCACTCTTCAGCGCCACCACCGCGAGGTTGCGTCCCAGCACGTCGTGCAGGTCGCGGCCGAACCGCAGCCGCTCCTCGGCGACGGCGAGCCGTGCCTGCGTCTGCCGTGCCGCGGCCAGCTCCTCGACCAGGCGCACGCCCCAGCCGGTGGCCCGGACCGCCGTGGCCATGAAGGGCGCCATGACCAGGGTGCCGCCGAGCACGATCGCCAGCCACGTCCCGGAGAGCCCCACCGCCGCACCGCCCGCCGTCATGGACAGGGAGACCGCCGCCACCAGCACCGCTCCCGCCCGACGGGGCAGCGCCAGCGCGGAGGGGCCGGAGTGGAACATCAACAGCCAGAACAGACAGGTCGCCAGGCCCCGTTCGTCGATGCGGCCGGTGGCGTACAGCGCGCACCCCAGGGCGGCCAGGGCCACGGTCACGGCCGTGTACAGCGCGATCAGCAGACCGGGCCGGGGAGCGGTGCCGAGATAGTGGCGAAGGGCGGCGCGGGAGAGCAGCGTCTGGAGCACGACGTGGACCGAGGCCGGCGCGGCCACGGACACCACCGTGGACGTGCCGGCATCCGACTGCGCCACCCAGAGTGCCCACAGCCCGACCTCGAAGACGCCGAAGTAGCAGAGACTGAGAAGCGCGTACCGGCGATAACGGTCGGGGCCGTCCGGCCCGCCGAGCCGTTCCACCCAGTCGTCCACGTTCATGGTCATCGTCACGGTCCCAGTCCCCGGCCCTCTCGTCCTGGGATCCGTTGTACTCAACATCGCGGTCCCGCGAGGCCACCGCTGCCGCACGCGGCGTGCACGACGTCCGCGGCGGCGCGTCCCCGGCGGCTCCGCCGCAGGTCCGCGTGTTCCATGACGAAGTTCATGACCTCCACCCTCCCCGCGGCCCGAAGACAGGGGGAGTGCGGTCTGTCACGGCTTCCCATGACGTCTGTCATACGGACCCGTGACACGCCGCGCCGCCGGTGCCCGGGCCGTGAACACGGCGCTCACGCGGACCGCCGCGGCCGTCGCGGCGTCGGGCACCGCCGTCACGCCCGCCGTGATCACGTCGTAGGACCCGCCCGGCCCCGCACCACCGGCATCCCCCACGTCGCACACCTCGACTCCGAAGAAGATGCCGGAGGGTGGGGCGGACCGGTGTCAGAAGCCGCCTCCGCCGCAACCGCCTCCGCCCCCGCAGTAATGGCTGCCGGTGGGGCCGCCGTAGGTCCCGGAGCCCCGGGAAGGCCGGAGCAAGCTCTTGCCCCGGATCTCGACCCGGGCGGTGAGCCCCGCCCGGAGGGCGAAGCGCGGCACGAACACCCGCAGGCCCTCCTCACCGTGCAGCGCGACGGCGAGCAGCGTGTCGTCCGGGGTGAGGCCGCGCCGGACGGCGGGGAGCGGACGCTGTTCCCGCAGGGCCCGCACCCGGCGGCGGGCGGCGCGGGTCGGCCTGAGCAGGGGACAGGTCAGCAGCCCGGCCTCCGCGAGGCCGACGCGCACCTCGGCCACCGCCCAGCGCACATCGGGGTGGCGGACCAACTCGTCCAAACCGGTGGGTCCGTCGAGGGCGACGCCATGCACCGCGCTCTCCAGGAACAGGGCCCGTTCCATGTTTCCGACGGGCGGGGCGGGAGGGAAGGGCGGGAGGGGCGGCAGCGGTCGTCCCGTGCCACCGGCCTCCGTCGGGCGGGAGGCCCGCACGGTGCCCGGCGGGCCCGCTTCGAGGCCGCCCCGCAGATACAGGGCGACGACGGCGACGGTGACCGCGGCACGCGGGCCGCCGCGGAGCAGCGCGATCTCGTGCGGCGTCCGCCGGGCGTCGGTGCGGTGGGTGCGGTCGTCCATGGCTCCCCCTGAACCGGGGTCCGCCGCCCCCGTGCCGGCGGACCCCCTGTGCGGTTTCTGCCCGGCGGTGGGGGTGCTCGAAGCCTCCGGGGCACGGTTCAGAGGTTCATTTGAGGGTGCCGTAGGGGGGCTACGGCCGCTGCCGTAGCCCCGTAGGGATCAGGCCTCGTGGTGCTCCTCCGACAGGCCCGGCCAGTCCTCGGGACCGCCGCCCTGCCACTCGATGAGGTCGGTTCCCCCGACATCGGTGACTCCCCCAAGCTCTCGAATCAGCTCGAGCAGGGAGGTACCCCCATGGTCTGCGAGCCGCAGGATCTCGCCCACGTCGTCCATGTGCGAGGCGACGCCCAGCGTCTCGTGGCCCGAGGTGACCCGGCGCGAGCCGTCCAGCGCCGGGGAGCGCACCACGATGTGCGGATGTTCCGTCGGACCTGCTGCAGCTGCCGCGTGTGCTGGATCTGCCATGTGTCCAGGCTGCTGCCCACCGGACGGACCCGCACCCCGGACGGGATCGGTGGACCGGACCGGCCGCCCGCGGCGTGCCGGTCCTCGTGGCACGCACCGCCATCGAACCGACGGTCATGCTCGCGGGCCGACTGCTCGGCGGAGACGTGGGTGTCACCACCATCGTGTTCGCCCTGGCCATCGGCCCCTCGGTCGCCTACGCACTGCCGAAACCGACCATGCACACGCCCCGCGCAGAGCAGGGGCGCCGCGGCCGCCTTGACGTCCACGGCATCCAGGGCCGGAGCCGTGTCCATGTCCGGTCGGATGCCACGGAAGCCCGGAGGGAGGTGCGGGCGCGGCTTCTGCCAGGCGCGGACGATGTTCCCTTGGTACGGGGCACGGACCGGCCTGAGTGCCGTCGTGCGGACGCATTCGGTTACGGGAGTTCGACGGCGAGGCTGCCGGGGATGGCTTCGAAGGCTTCGTCGACGCGCTGGGCGAGGGTGGTTCGGCCGCCGTGACCGCGGCGGTTGTCGTAGCCGCGACCGGCGACCCAGTTGCGGGCGCCGCAGCGCCAGGCGCTGAGGGCGAACTCACCGAGCAGCCGGAAGCGGACGTCCTCCCGGCTGTCGATGCCGAGGCGTTCCTCGAGGAGTTCGACGAGGCGCTGCTGCACCTTCATGGACGACAGGATGCTGTGATCACGCAGGACGGGGGTGCCGGCGGCCAGGCGGCGAGTGGCGAGGAAGCGCCGGTCCCAGCCGTCGGGCATGCCGAGGATGGCCGCGGTCAGCGCGGCGCGCAGGGCCCCAAGCGCCGGACCGGCATCGGTGTGCTCGGTGAAGCGGGCGATGTAGGCGTCCCAGAGCTCGCCCTCGGCGGCCATCGCGACGTCCTCCTTGGTGCCGTAGTAACGGAAGAAGGTGCTACGGCCGATCTCCGCGTGTGCGGTGAGTTCCTCCAGGGTCACGCGGTCGAACCCGCGCTCGCTGAACAGGGTCAGTGCGGCGTCGGCGAGGACGCGGTGGGTGCGCTGCTTCTTGCGTTCCCGCAGCGGCAGTGCGATGTCGTCCGAGGGGGAGGGGTGAGTGGGCACGGCCCCAGGCTACTCAAACCGCACTCGGACCTGATAGGTACTGGAGCCATATCGGCACTCATGCCATAGTTGGACTCGGTCTCAGTTTTGGCAGGTGGGGTGGGAGTGGTACCGGCCTGCCCGCCGTGTTCATGTGTGAGGGGGTGGAGGTATGAACCGATGTGTCGTGACACCGCCTCGGATCGCCCGTCCGGATGGCGCATCGCGGCGATCAGGGTCCGGTGCGCGGGGGGACGGATACGTCCGAGTGACCGTCGAAGAGGTCGCCGGGCAGGAGAAGGGGTCGTGACCCGACGGGCAGGCACTCACGGCGTACGAGCAACGGAAGGGCGGCGACGGGCTGGACCGGGCTCTGGCCTGTCGTGGCTCGTACGAGCCGGAGGGCCCGGGAACCGGGCCGGCGGTGCCGGCGCGCTACCGCCCGCACCGTTCCTGGACGAGGCGTCCGCCGTGACGACGGACGTGCCACCGATGCACGGCCCGAGCGCCGCGCACGTGAGGTGCCGGATCAACGGGAACACTCCCGGGCTGCAGCCCTGCGGCCGCCGTCGCCGGCACCTGCACACCGCTCCGGTGGCGGCGTGACGGACACACGGCCGGCAGAACCGGTTCCGGGTGTGGCGGGGGGCGGCCGAGCGGTGCTGGTGGTGCTGCTGCTCGCCTCCACCCTGGGCGTGATGGGTGGGGCCGCCATCGCCCCGGTGATCGAACTGATCCGGCAGAGTCTGAACCTCGGCAGCACCCAGGCGGGCCTGATCCTGACCTGCCACAGCCTGGCCATCGCCGTGGCCAGCCCGCTGGTGGGGCGCCTGACCGACCGGCTGGGGCCACGCCGGCCGCTGGCCGCGGGACTGGCCCTGTACGCGGTGGGCGGGGGAGCGGGGCTGTTCGTCGACTCCTACTCGGTCCTGCTCGCCTTCCGGCTGCTGCTCGGCATCGGCGGGGCAGCGGTGTTCATCTGCTCCACCGTGGCTCTTCTCACCCTGTACCGGGGCAATGCCCGGGACCGGGCGATGGGTTGGCGGACCACCGCCACCACGGCGGGCGGGTTCCTGTACCCGGTGGCGGCCGGGGCGCTGGGCAACCTCTCCTGGCATGCGCCCTTCGCCGTCTACCTCGTCGCTCTCCCCTTGAGCCTCGCCACCCTGCTGGCCCTGCCGTCTGCACCGCCCGGCCGCGCCGAACCGGGCGACGGTTCTGCGTCCGGCACCGGTGCCAAGAGGGGCGCGCTGCAACTGCTGCGCCGGCACCCGAAGCTGACGGCACTGTGCGGACTGTGGGTGGTCACCACCGGGCTGATGATGGTCCTGGCCGTGTTCCTTCCCCGTCGCCTGGACCAACTCGGCATCCACAACACTCTCCTGGTCGCCCTGTACGGCACGGTCATCGCCTCGGCCGCCGCCGGTGCCGTCGGCCTGACCTACGCCAAGCTCACCGCCCGGCTCGGGCATGCCGTCCTGATGCGTATCGCGGCCGGCGCCTGGACGACGGCGTTCCTGGTTTTCGCCTTCGCCGACCACGCCCTGACCCTGCTGCTGGTGCCGGCGCTGACCGGGCTCGGCAACGGCATCGCCATGCCCACCCTGACCGTCCTGGTCGACCACGCGGCCCCGCCCGAACAACGGGGAACGGCCACCTCGTTGCAGGCCACCGCCCTGTTCGGCGGCCAGTTCGGCTCTCCCCTGATCTTCGGTCCGCTGATCGACTCCACATCCATCATGACCGGAGCCCTGATCTCCGCGGCCGGAACCGCAGTCATTCTCATCGCTCTGTTCCGGCTGAAAGACCCGGCTCGCCGATCTGCTGCGGTACGTGCGAGCCGTAGCGGCTGAACGAGGCGGCGGCCCGGACGTCGAGTGCGCGCCTGTTTGCCCTCGGTCACGGCCTCGGCACGGGTGTGCTGATCGGCCGACGCGCCTCGAGGCCACCATGGAGGTGCCGCGCTACCACCTCAACCGGCTGTTCGCTCCCTGGTGAGCCGCAGAGCGTGGCACAGATGCCAGCGTCCGCCGTGGGTGAGGCGCACTCCGGGCGTGCCGGAGAAGATCTCGTGCCCCTTGTCGTGGTCACCGGCCTCGGCAGCCTCCTGGTGCGCCTCGACGCTGGTCCACTCCGTGTACAGCAGCACACGGCTGCCGTCGGTGCTGTGCAGGAAGTGGGCCGAGATCGCGCCGGGGTGTCCGCCCTCCTCCGGCTGGACGGCGAGTACCGCGTCGGTGAAGGAGCGCTGCCGCTCGGGTCCGTCGACGTCGAAAGCGGCGGTGATCAGGCAGCCCGGGACACGAGTCTCGTCTCGCTCGGCAAGGCTGTGGTAGAGCCGGTAGTCAGGCGGGCCGGCCAAGGGTGCGGCGTAGCCACCGTCACGCACGAAGGCGTCATACGTCACGGTGCTCTCCCACTGTGCGAGCGACAGCACGGTCTCGCCGTCCGTGCTCGCGAACCAGCTCACGGCATCGAGACCGTGTGGTGGAGGAGCGCAGTCCACTGCCTGCACTTCGGCGTCGACGGCCGGCTGCTGGCGATCGGGTCCTCCGACATGCCGTGTGCCGATCACGGCGGTGCCGACGCGGGCGAGGTCCGGGAAGCGGTCGGTCGTCAACGCGGTCTCCTCGAAAGGTGATGAGCGGTCGGATCCTGACGATGATGCGGGGGCAGAGGCCAGGGGCGACAACTGTTTTACCGGGCCCGGGGCAGGCGCCGGGCCCGCGGGCGGGAGCTCGTGCCACACCACGCATTCGGCTTCGGCGTAGCGCTCCTCGGGCACCGCCCTCAGCCTCTCGACGGTCTCGGCAAGCGACACCGCGACGATGTCGGTGCCGCGTGGCGCGGTCGGCATCCCGGGTCCGTCCCGGTGTCTGGCTTCCACCGTGTGCCGGCCGAACCGTGTAGCCGATGCCCTGTCGTAGGCGGTCGGCGTGCCGCCGCGCTGGGTGTGCGTGAGAACCATCGGACGGGTCTCCTTGCCGAGTAGCGCTGCAGCTCCGGCGAAAGCCGCCACGCCCTCTTGGCGAACCGCTCTTGGCCGTAGACGTCCTTGCGGTCCGCCCTCGTCGATGTCCGTCGAGTCGACCTGGTATTCGGCTTGGCGCCCTCGGCGATCACCGCATGTTCGACCGTTTCAGAGCGGGTACAGGGGCCAAACCCTCACCCATGCGGGGCAAGTGCCCGGCTCACACTCTTCCCCGACCGCTCGGCCGGCTGCAGGCCAACTCCTTCGAGAGCAGTTCCTTGACGCCCGGCTCGACCACCTCCCGCCGCCCACGACCAGGAACATCTGCGGCCCCTCCGCACCGATGATGTCCCGTGCGTGACTCTCAGTGGAGATGGACGCTCCTGTGTCTCGGCTCACGTAAGAAGAGAGTGTGTTGGCTGTCTCGGGAATCGCAGGCTGCTGATCGGCGCACCTTCTCGTGTCTGTGGTCTTCGGTGCGGCTGAAGGGGTGGGTCGTTCACGGGCACGACCGACGTCAAGGTAAAGCGGCAGTAAAGCTGACTTTTAAGGTGAGTTTCGGTGGGTTGCTCGCTCCGCCGCCGCGAATCGGGGGGCCAAGTCTCGCTGGTGCCTGACGTCGCTGACCGTACCGCGACTGGGTGGGTGAGTTCACGGAGTCGGTTACTGTGGCTCGGCATCTCTCCTGTTACGAGAAGGTAGCCTTGTTCAACGACATCCCCCACGCCGTCACTCCTCGCGTCACTGCTCCAGAGAGGAGCCTGGCCGAGGACGCGGCCCGTTCCTCGATATCGACGTCGGCATCGAAAAGCAGCCGTTCACCGGCCGACGGTGGCACACGTGACGCGTTCTTCGACAACGCGAAGTACTTGCTGATCGTCCTGGTGGCCGTGGGCCACGCGTGGGAGCTCGTCGAGAGCACTCGCGCCACCAAGGCGCTGTACATCCTCGTCTACACCTTCCACATGCCGGCGTTCATCGTCATCTCCGGCTACCTGTCGCGCAGTTTCGCCGGCCGCCCCCGCCAGCTCGGGCGTCTGCTCAGCGGCATCGTGGTGCCCTACGTGGTCTTCGAGACCGCCTACTCCCTGTTCCGGCGCTATGCCGCCGACGAACCCGACTTCGCCATCAGCCTGCTCGACCCCTTCCTGCTGACCTGGTTCCTCGCCGCGCTGTTCATCTGGCGGCTCACCACGCCCCTGTGGCAGCAGCTGCGTCATCCTCTCGCCGTCGCCCTGGCCGTCGCGGTGCTGGCGTCCGTCACCCCCGGCATCGGGGAGGACCTCAACCTGCAGCGGGTCCTGCAGTTCCTCCCGTTCTTCGTGCTCGGCTTGTGCCTGAAGCCCGAGCACTTCCGGCTCCTGGACCGTCGTGCGGTCAGGATGCTGGCGATACCCGTCTTCGCCGGTGCGCTCGCCTTCGCGTACTGGGCGGCCACCCGCATGCGCAACGAGTGGTTCTTCCGCCGCTCCAGCGCGCAGGAGATTGGGGAACCGTGGTGGACCGGCGCGGTCATGACCCTCGCACTGTTCGGCTGCTCCTTGCTGCTGACGGCCGCCTTCCTGGCCTGGGTCCCGCGTCGGCGTACCTGGTTCACGGTGCTCGGCGCCGGCACCATCTGCGGGTACCTGCTCCACGGCTTTTTGACCAAGGGTGCCAAGTACTCGGGCTTCGTCGACGCCCACGCCTGGCTGCACGACCCCGCCGGGAAGATCGTCCTCACCCTCGTCGCGGCCGTCGCCGTCACCCTGATGTGCACCCCGCCGGTACGCCGTGTCCTTCGTCCGGTGACCGAGCCGGACCTGGCCTGGGCCCTTCGCCGGGACCCGGCCGAACGACCGGCCAAGGGCTGAACCGGATTCTCTTGCCGCCGTACGGCAGCCGTGGTCGGCCCGCGCTTACCCGGCCATGATGTCGGGTAAGCACGGAGGAGCCTTCGCCGACTGATCGGAAAGAGGGAACCTTGACCCGAAAGTCCATCTCGCGTGACGGTGGGATTTGTCGGCAAAGGCTCTGCGGCCAGGAGGGCGGACGATCATGGCGGGTGTGGCGACTTGTCCGTCGTGCGGTGAGGCCGAGGACCTGCGCGCCGAAGCAGTGGACGACGACATCAGGATCACCTGTCTGACCTGTCACACGCAGTGGATGCGCGGCGGTGTGCGCTGCGCCTGCTGCGGCGGGCAGGACATCGTCCACCGCCCGCAGGCCATGACCCGGCACTCGCGGGGGACCCAGCTGTCCATCATCGGCTGGCGTGAACTGCCACTGTGCCGCAGCTGCGACGCCGAGGAGCTGGAGACCTCCGTCTCCCAGAACATCCCTGTGCCCAGTGACTACGTCGCCGCCTGTCTCGGTGCCGCCCAGGAGCCGGCGGTGGCTGCCGCGCCGTCGGCGGATTCGCCGGTTCCTGCGCCCGCCCGGAAGCCCGGTCCCGCTGCCGCAGCCGAAACCGCCGGAGTCGCGCAGAGACCACCTGTGCCGCGCACCCCGGTACGCCTGCGACAGGCCCGGCCGAAGGCCGCGCCGTCGCCGTCACCGTTCATGGTGCCCACCGTCCGGCAGGCCATCGCCGCTTTCATGAGTGAGTCCTCCGATCAGGCCGATGCCACCGCAATGCTGTTGCTGGGCACCCATCTCGGCTCCCACAACCGGCTGACCGTGCTGGAGGAGGACAGTGCCGCCGAACGGCTTGCCGAATGGGGCCTGGACACTGGAGTGACGGAGGTGATCGCGCCCAGTGATGCCTGAGCACCGTCTGCCGCGCCGTCGGCTTCTGGGGTGCCCGCGGCTGGCTCGCCTCCGACCCGGCCGCCGCCCTCCGCTGAACAGCGCCACCGACGGAAGCGGCCCCAGGCCATGAAGCATGGAGGAACTGCCCGGGGCTGCCGCGTCGCGAAGACCTGTTTCCGGGTGCCCGTACCCCCGGTGAGGCTGCGGACCGCATTCCGACGCCGTCCGCCCGGGGCGCCGTCGTGCACCTCGTCGGCACTCTGCCGACCGCGCCCCACGCCGAACACCGTTGCGCGGCCGGACCGCGTCGAGGGGCGCGATCCGTGGAGGACCACGCCCCTCGACCCGGGCCAGAACCGAAGCGGGTCAGGCGCCCGAATGGGCATCCGTCTGCAGGTGGCGGCGCAGGGTGGAGGCGAAGTCCTCGGCCATTTCCAGCCGGGCCCGCAGGGTCTCGCAGCGTGCCTCGGCCACCTTGCGGTAGGAGTCCAGCCGCTCCCGCAGGCGCTCGAGCTCCCCGTCCGCGGGCGGGTCGTCGGTGGCGGCGAGCCGGTCGGTGATCTCCAGCAGGTCCCGCATCTCCTCCAGGGAGAAGTCCAGCGGCTTCATCCGGCGGATCACCATCAGCCGCGCCACGTCGGCCTCCGCGTACAGGCGGAAGCCGCCCTTGCTGCGCGCCGAAGGAATGACCAGGCCCACTTCCTCGTAGTGCCGGATGGTGCGCAGCGACAGACCGGTCCGCTCGGCCACCTCGCCGATCTGCATGTGCCGCTCGCTCATCGCCGCACCTTCTCCTTCACATCTCCGCCTGTTTAAGAAATCGTCAAGCTCTTGAGTCTACGTGAGAACAATCACAGGATTTTGGAGGCTATTTACCTGCTTTTCACAAGTCGACAAACCGTACTCTGCCCTTACGTTGGGGTACAGTTTCCTCTGTGCTCGCCCCCGCCGTCCAGCGCGCGGCAGGGGCGCAACCGCCGTAGCGAGGCCCCGTCCGGGCCCGGACGGCACCCGAAGACTTCCGGGCAATGATGCCCGACCGGCAACCGTGGGGTTGCCGCCCTGTCCGGCACGGCCCCCGCCGAGGCGGCCGGGCCGCCGGAGAGTCCGCACCTTGTGGAATCGGTACGACGCGCGCGCGTCCAGCGGCATGAACGTGTGCGCCCGAACAGAAACGGTTGCATGTCCTCACCGCTGTCCGCGGCCCCCAAGCTGCGCATGTCCAAGCCCGACTGGCTGGCCTCCCCGAAGATCCTCCGTACCGAGGTGCTGGCCGGGCTGGTTGTGGCCCTGGCCCTGATCCCGGAGGCCATCTCCTTCTCGATCATCGCCGGTGTCGACCCCAGCGTCGGCCTGTTCGCCTCGTTCACCATGGCGGTCGTCATCTCCGTCGTGGGTGGCCGCAAGGCGATGATCTCCGCCGCCACCGGCGCGATCGCCCTGGTCATCGCCCCGCTCAACCACGATTACGGCCTCGGCTACCTGATCGCCGCCGTCATCCTCGCCGGTGTCTTCCAGATGATCCTGGGCGCACTCGGCGTGGCCAAGCTCATGCGCTTCGTGCCCCGCTCGGTGATGGTCGGCTTCGTCAACTCGCTCGCCGTCCTGATCTTCATGGCCCAGGTACCGGAGATGCGCGACGTCCCCTGGGCGGTCTACCCGCTCATCACCGCGGGTCTGGCCCTGATGGTGTTCTTCCCGAAGGTCACCAAGGTGATCCCGGCGCCGCTGGTCTCCATCGTCGTGCTGACCGTCATCACCGTCGCCGCCGGCATCGCGGTCCCCTCGGTCGGCGACAAGGGCGAACTGCCGTCCTCCCTGCCCGTCCCGGGCCTGCCGGACGTCCCCTTCACCATGGACACCCTCACCATCATCGCCCCCTACGCCCTCGCCATGGCGCTGGTGGGCCTGATGGAGTCGCTGATGACGGCCAAGCTGGTCGACGACATCACCGACACCCACTCGGGCAAGACCCGTGAGTCCATCGGTCAGGGCGTCGCCAACATCGTCACCGGCTTCTTCGGCGGCATGGGCGGATGCGCGATGATCGGCCAGACGATGATCAACGTACGGGTCTCCGGCGCCCGCACCCGCCTGTCCACCTTCCTCGCGGGCGCGTTCCTGATGGTGCTGTGCATCGTCTTCGGGCCGGTCGTCTCCGACATCCCCATGGCCGCCCTCGTCGCCGTCATGATCATGGTGTCGGTCGCCACCTTCGACTGGCACTCCATCCGGCCCAGGACACTCAAGCGCATGCCGCTGGGCGAGACCGTCGTCATGGTGACCACGGTGGTCGTCGTGGTCACCACCCACAACCTCGCCATCGGCGTCGTCGTCGGCACCATCGCCGCGATGATCATCTTCGCCAAGCGGGTGGCGCACCTGGCCAACGTCTCCGGGGTGGTCGACCCCGACGGCAAGCAGGTCGTCTACTCGGTCACCGGCGAACTGTTCTTCGCCTCCTCCAACGACCTCGTCTACCAGTTCGACTACAAGGACGACCCGGACGACGTGGTGATCGACCTGTCGGGCACCCACGTCTGGGACGCCTCCTCCGTCGCGGCCCTGGACGCCATCGAGACCAAGTACGCCCAGCGCGGCAAGAAGGTCACCATCGTCGGCCTCAACGAACCCAGCGCCGACATGCACCAGCGCCTCGCCGGACAACTCACCGGTGGCCACTGACAGACAGACAGACAGACAGACAGACAGACCGGCCGCCCTGCCTGCGCTGATCACGGAGCGGCAAGGCGGGCGGCCTTCGGCATGCGTACCGGGGCGTCTGCTCATACCGGCCCGACGAGCTCGCGGGCGGCCCGCCGTCTCCGGACGGAAGGGACGCCCGACGGGGAGAGCGACCCGGGCGGCCCGTGGATCCCCTTTAGCGCGCGCCTGTTTTCGCGCCGGCCACATAGACGGTGTTGGCCGACGTACCGCCCTGCAGGGGGTTGGTGAACTCGACGACGTGGGCCGTCGACTCGGCGAAGACCTCGTGGAGCGCGGAGATGAACTGCTCGTCGGGCGGATCGTTCGACCACAGGGCGAAGACGCCGTCGGGGCGGAGATGCCCGGCGAGAGCACGGAGCCCGGACGGCTGGTAGAGCGCGGCGTGGCGCGGGTGGAGCACATCGCGCGGGGAGTGGTCGACGTCCAGCAGGATGGCGTGGAACCGGAGGTCCGGTTCCTTCGGGTCCAGTCCGCTGGTGTCGGCGGCCATCGCGAAGAAGTCGCCGTGGACCAGGCGGCAGCGGGAATCCGACACCAGCCCGGTCCCGAGGGGGACCAGGCCCCGCTGGTGCCAGTCGATGACCTCCGCGAGTGCGTCGATCACCGTGAGCCTGCGGACCCGGGGGTCGTCCAGCGTCGCCCGGGCGGTGTATCCGAGCCCCAGTCCGCCGACGACGACGTCCAGTTCGGTGTTCGGCAGCTTCGCCAGACCCAGCTCCGCCAGCGCGATCTCGCCGGCGGTGAAGAGGCTGGACATCAAGAACTCGTCGCCGAGCTTGACCTCGTACACCTCCTCGCCCGAGACCGGATGACGGCGCCGTCGCAGACTGATCTCACCGATCGGTGTCTCCCGCCAGTCGAGCTCCTCGAAGCGCGGACTCATCCGTCCACCTTTCCGATGTCCGTTGGGCACCGAGGGCAGTGCCGCTGAGATGGTGCCTGGCAGCCCCCGCCCGAGGGTGAGGCGGGGGCCACCGTGTCAGGCGTCGATGATGACGGGGATGACGAGGGGCTTGCGGCGGTGGGTGCGGAACGCCCAGTTGGCCACGGCGCGGGCGACGAGCTGTTCGAGCTGGTGGGCGTCGCCGACGCCCTCCTGGGCGGCGGTGGCCAGCGTCTTCTCGATGACGGGGATCACGGGTTCGAAGGTGGTGTCGTCATGGACGAAGCCGCGGGCCAGGAAGTCGGGTGCCTCGGCCAGCGCACCGGTGTCGGCGTCGACGATGGCCACGACGGTGACGACGCCTTCCTCGGCCAGGGTGAGGCGGTCCTTGAGGGATGCCTCGGTGGCGCCGCCGACCTCCATGCCGTCCACGTAGACGTTGCCCGCGGGCACCTTGCCGGTGATGGACGCGCGCCCGTCGACGAGGTCGACGACGACCCCGTCCTCGGCGATGACGACCCGCTCGGGGGCGATGCCGGTGCGGATGGCGAGGTCGGCGTTGGCCCGCAGGTGGCGCCACTCGCCGTGGACGGGCATGACGTTGCGGGGCTTGACGATGTTGTAGCAGTAGACGAGTTCGCCGGCGCTGGCGTGCCCGGAGACGTGCACCTTGGCGTTGCCCTTGTGGACGACGTGGGCGCCCCACCGGGTCAGCCCGTTGATCACCCGGTAGATGGCGTTCTCGTTGCCGGGGATCAGGGAGCTGGCGAGCAGGACGGTGTCGCCCTCGCCGACGCGGATCTGGTGGTCGCGGTTGGCCATCCGCGACAGGGCGGCCATCGGTTCGCCCTGCGATCCCGTGCATACCAGGGTGATGCGGTGGTCGGGGAGCTTCTCCAGTTCCTTCGTGCTCACGACCAGGCCGGAGGGGACCTTCAGATAGCCCAGCTCGCGGGCGATGCCCATGTTGCGGACCATGGAGCGGCCCACGAAGGCCACCTTGCGGCCGTGCTGGTGGGCGGCGTCCAGGACCTGCTGGATGCGGTGCACGTGGCTGGCGAAGCTGGAGACGATGACCCGCCGGGGCGCGGTGCGCATCACCTGCTCGATGGCGGGGTTCAGTTCCCGCTCGGAGGTGGTGAAGCCGGGCACTTCGGCGTTGGTGGAGTCGGTGAGGAAGAGATCGACGCCCTCCTCGCCCAGGCGGGCGAAGGCGCGCAGGTCGGTGATGCGGTCGTCGAGGGGGAACTGGTCCATCTTGAAGTCGCCGGTGTGCAGCACCATGCCGGCTCCGGTACGGATCGCCACGGCGAGCCCGTCCGGGATGGAGTGGTTGACCGCGACGAACTCGCAGTCGAAGGGGCCGAAGCCGCGCCGGTCGCCCTCCTTGACCCGTACCGTCCGCGGCCGGATGCCGTGCTCCTTGAGCTTGGCCTCCAGGAACGCCAGTGTCAGCTTCGAGCCGACGACGGGAATGTCGGAGCGCTCGCGCAGCAGATAGGGCACGCCTCCGATGTGATCCTCGTGTCCGTGGGTCAGGACGACGGCCGCGATGTCGTCCAGGCGGTCCCTGATCGAGGTGAAGTCGGGAAGGATCACGTCCACCCCTGGCTGCGTCTCCTCGGGGAACAGGACCCCGCAGTCCACGATGAGCAGCTTGCCGGCGTGCTCGAATACGGTCATGTTGCGGCCGATTTCGCCCAGGCCGCCCAAGGCGGTGACCCGCAGCCCTCCTTCGGGCAGGGGAGGGGCGGCTTTGAGTTCGGGGTGCGGATGGCTCATATTCTGACGTTAGCGGAGCGTCTGCCGAGGCGGTTCCCCGCCTGCCCCGTGGAGCGCGAAACCAGGCGCGCGGAGCACGTCCGGGGAGGGCGATGACCGGGGCGTCGTCTGCGCCCGGTCCGAAGTATACGGCGCTGCGCCTCGGGGCTGTCCTCGTGCAGGGATTAGTAACCTAACTTAACGTTAGAGTAGGTTACTGGTTCAGTGAGAGAGTGGGTACGCGAGGCGCGGCGGCGCGGTGTATGCGGCCGCTGGGCTTCTGCCCGGAGGACGTACGGGCTGCTCTGGAACCGCCGGAGGGCTTTCCGCCGACGGTTCGCCCTTGCCGGGCAGTGACAGCGAAGCACACGAGAAACTGGTGACACGGTTGCGCAAGTACTGGGTCGAAGCCGATGCGCGGTGTGAGGACCTGCGTCGGCAGTCGGGGCAGGCGGAGGAATCCGCCCGTTTCCCGCACGGGTCCCCGGCCCGGCCTGCGGAGGCCGCGGCGGACGCGGAGGCGGTGCGATGAGTTCCCCCCAGGACTTGGCGGCTTCCGAGGCGGCCCGGCGGCGGACGTTCGCGGTGATCAGTCACCCGGACGCGGGCAAGTCCACGCTGACCGAGGCCCTCGCCCTGCACGCGCAGGCCATCACCGAGGCGGGCGCGGTGCACGGCAAGGCCGGGCGGCGCGGGGTGGCGTCGGACTGGATGGAGATCGAGAAGGCCCGCGGGATCTCGGTGACCTCGGCGGTGCTGCAGTTCGCGCACCGCGGGTGTGTGCTGAATCTGCTGGACACTCCCGGTCACGCGGACTTCTCCGAGGACACCTACCGGGTGCTGGCGGCGGTGGACTGCGCGGTGATGCTCGTGGACGCGGCCAAGGGCCTGGAGGAGCAGACCCGCAAGCTGTTCGACGTCTGCCGGCACCGCGGTATTCCGGTGATCACGTTCATCAACAAGTGGGACCGCCCCGGACGCGACGCCCTGGAACTTCTCGACGAGATCGAGCGTGAGTTCCGTCTCAGGCCCACCCCCGTCACCTGGCCGGTCGGCGACGCCGGACACCTGCGCGGGCTGATCGACGTACGCGAGCCGGGGCGGATGCTGCGCTACACCCGTACGCCCGGCGGCGCGCACGAAGCGACCGAGGAAGCCGTCCCGGCCACTCAGGCCGCCCTGGAAGAGGGCGCGGACTGGGGCGAGGCGCTCGAGGAACTGGACCTCCTGCAGGCCGACGGCGCCGTCCACGACCCGGAGGCGTTCCTGGCGGGCCGGACCACGCCGGTGTTCTTCGGTGCCGCGGTCTCCAACATCGGGGTGCGGCTGCTGCTGGACGCCGTCGTCGACCTCGCCCCGCCGCCCGGCCCGCGCGAGCTGGAGGGCGGGGGGACCCGGCCGGTGGACGCGCCGTTCTCAGGGCTCGTGTTCAAGGTGCAGGCCAACATGGACCCCGCGCACCGTGACCGGATCGCGTTCATGCGGGTCTGCTCGGGCATCTTCGAACGGGGCATGACCGTCACCCGTGCCGTCTCCGGCAAGCCGTTCGCCACCAAGTACGCGCACAGCGTCTTCGGCCAGGACCGCTCCATGGTCGACATCGCCTACCCCGGCGACGTGGTCGGCCTGGGCAACGCCGCCGCCCTGCGCGTCGGCGACACCCTCCACACCGGCCGGCCGGCCGTGTTCCCGCCGATGCCGACCTTCGCGCCCGAGCACTTCGCGGTGGTCCGACCGGTCGACCTGTCCCGCTCCAAGCAGTTCCGGCGCGGCATCGCGCAGCTGGACGAGGAGGGCGTGGTCCAGGTCCTGGCCTCCGACCTGCGCGGCGACCAGGCGCCCGTGCTCGCGGCCGTGGGCCCCATGCAGTTCGACGTCGTCACCACGCGCATGGCCGGCGAGTTCTCCGCCGCCGTGAGACTGGAGATGCTGCCCTACCACCTGGCCCGGGCCACCGACGCCGCCGGCGCCGAGGCACTCAA
>NZ_JBHXQZ010000121.1:0-22043 GCF_042717095.1 Streptomyces sp. NPDC058632
GGAACACGGCCCCGCCGGTTCCGGTGGCGCTGACGACTGAAGGACAAAGAACGTGGGGGAAAGAACCCCCACCGAACCCCACCCCTCCCGCCCGTGGCCTGCGCTCACTCGGGAGGGTGAACATCCCCGGTCCGGCTGGATTTCGGGGCCCGCCAGGCCCGAGGCTCGGCCCAACGCAGGACCCACACCGACAGACATGCGACGGCCCCCGCAGGGACGGCAATCCCAGTGCGAGGGCCTGACCACCGAGGAAGAGAAGAGCTTCCCGATGGGTATCCAGAACCCTAACGTGCCCTCACGCGTCCAGGCCCGTATTCCGGGCCGTACGCACCCGGGCCGGGGCCACCGCGTCGGCGGGCTCCAGCACGACAACACCCGCCACACCGCCCGCTTCACCGTGATCGGCAACCACCTGGCCCAGCACGGCGAACTCTCGCTCCTCGCCATCGGGCTCGGCACCCACCTCCAGTCGCTGCCGAAGGGCGCCCCCGCCGACATCAGGACGCTCGCGGCCCGTTTCCCCGAGGGAGCCACCCGGATCGCCGCCGCCCTGCGCGAGCTGGAGACCCACGGCTACCTGCGCCGCGAACGCGTCCGCACCCCCGCGGGCCGGATCGTCACCCGCACCACCTCGTGCAACCAGCCGACGGCGGCCCGTCACCGCACGGGAAAACCCGCCTCTGCCTCCACCCCCGCCGCTGCCCCGGCCCTCACCGTCGGCCCTCCGGCCGCCCCCGCCTCCCCGGTGGCGGCGGAACCGCAGCGGCGTGAGGCATGCGAGGAGCGCACGCAGCCCCACCCCCGCGGAACACGCGCGCCCCGCAAGCCGCTTCCGGACGTCCCGCACCCCGTCTGTTCCGTCCCCGGGCTGTTCCAGGCCGCCGCCGACCTTCTCGCGGACCTGCATCGCCACAGCCCCCACCTGCTGCTCTCCGCCGCAGACGCGGCCCACCTGACCCCTGGCGTCGCCGCCTGGCTGGAGCGGGACGTCACCCCCACCGCCGTACGCCGCGCCCTGAGCGCCGACCTGCCGCCCGAGGGCGTACGCCGCCCCGCCGCCCTCCTGGCCCACCGCCTGACGGCCCAGTTGCCACCCCCGCCCCCGTTCCGCGCACCGGTCGACCCCGCGCCGGCGGAGACCGAGGTCCGCAACTGCGACGGCTGCGACCGAGGCTTCCGCGCCCCCGTCCCGGGCCCCGACCGCTGCCGAGACTGCCGAACCGAGTGCGAGGAAGCCGCCTAGTTGTGTTGCGGCCATGACGTGGGTGGCGGGAAGCAGCCCTGACGAAGCCGGGACGCGCCAGTACTGCCAGCTGGTGCGGGCCCGGCAAGCGAGACGGAGAGGAGTGCGCGAGGAACCGGCGTCTCCGCCTCCTTGACCTTGCGCTTTCACGAAGCGGGCTGTTCGAGGCTTGATCAGGAACATGAGAAGTACTCCTGACCTGCAACGACAGGACTTGCCGAGGGTCCTGTTGGCTGCGAGGAAAGAAGCACTTCCCAGGTGAAGAGGCGTATCGGGCCGTATCCGCATGTCCGTGTCGAGGGCGGCGGCCGCGGGGTGGTCTCCCGGCCGGGTCCGTACTGCTGGTGGAGACGGTCCGCAAGACCGGCCCTGATCAGGCAATATCCGCCGCGCTCGCCCCGTGGCGTAAGCAGCGGGCTGTCCACGGTCCCGGCAAGGTCCTCCTGGACGTCGTCCTGGCGGTCGCACTGGGCGGGGACTGCCTCGCGGACGTGGCGATGCTGCGGGCCGAGCCGGCCGTCTTCGGCCCGGTCGCCTCGACGCCGACGGCCCGGCGGCTGCCGGCCGTCGTCGGCGAACGCGTACTGGACCGCCTGCGCTCAGCCCGGGATCAGGCACGGGAAGTGGCTCGGCTGCAGGCATCCGGGACCCGCTCCGGCATACCGGCGGCGAAAGCCGGTGGGCGCGAAGTGCCGGGCCTGGTCCTGGACTTCGACGCCACACTGCTTCCGCGCATGGTCGGGACGGGTCATCCGGCGCATACGTTCCTGTGGTTGTGCGTGTCGACGGTCTGCGCGGGCCCTACTCTGGCATCCGGCACGCACATCGAGTCCTCCGGGCCTGGCCTGCCCGTTCGGGTCGGCCGTTTCGCCGTGCCACCTGCTTCCCGCAGTCCGCGGCGGAGCCGGTCGTCCGTCAGCCGCAGAAAGCGCATGCCGTGTTCCGCACCTACCTGTTGCCCGTCGAGGCCGCGATCACCTTGTTCCCGCTCGTCGCCGCGGTGATCCTGGGGCCGGCCGCAGTCCGCGGGTACCGCAGGCGCGGCCGGGCAGGGGGCTGGCCGGTTCTCGTGTTCTACAGCTTCGTTTTCTACCTGCTCGCCGCGCTACTGCAGACGGTGATGCCGCTGCCCGCCCGCGCAGACGAACACTGCACCTCCGTCCACTACGCCGCAGAACCGCAGTTGGAGCCCTTCGCCTTCCACGCCACGATCTCCTCTGCGGGTGGCGGCAACTGGTCACCCGGCGCGCTGGTACATCTCACCCCTATCTGGACCACGCTGCTCAACGCCGTGCTGCTCCTGCCGCTGGGCATCTATCTCCGTTACCACCTGCGGCAGCGGCTGATCCGTGCGGCGTCCGCGGCTTTCGTCACCTCCCTGTTCTTCGAAACCACCCAGTACACCGGTCTGTGGTTCGTCTACGCCTGCCCCTACCGGCAGTTCAATGTGGACGACCTCATCCTCAACACCGCCGGCGCGGCCCTGGGGTGGATCGCCGCCGGCCCTCTCATCCGCCTGCTGCCCGTCAACGACCCCGACCGTGAACGCCACCGCTACGCAGGGCGCGTCACCCTCACCCGACGGCTCTTCGCCTTCCTCACCGACCTGGCCGGCTGGCTCATCGTCTGGACACTGGCCACCGGTCTGCTCGCCGTCGCCACCTCCTGGCATACCGGTCGGCACTACGCGCTGCCGATCGGCGCCGTCCTCGGGCTGGTCTGGTTCTGGCTGCTGCCGGCCGTCTTCGCGACCACTCCCGGCAAACGGGCCGTGCTCCTGCACCTCACCCGGCCCGACGGCACCCGAGCAGGTCCGCTGCGCCTCACCCTGCGCGCCTGGATCGTGTACTGCCCCCTCGCCCTGGCCTGGAGCGCCCTGACCCACCACACCGCGTCGCTCGAGCTCCCCGAACTCGCCGGTCGACTGCTTCCGCACCTCACCCTGCTCGCAGCTGTCCTCATTTGGGGCGGCCCAGGACTGACAGTCCTGCTGCGTCGGGACCAGGGAACCTGGTACGAACGGTGGACCTCCACCGTCAACACAGCCCTCCGCAACCCCCGTCAATCCCCAGTCCCGCCCCCGCGAGAGGCCGCAGGGGCGCGCTCTTCCGATCTCCGCGTTCCCGACGCCGATCACTGACCGCCGCTCCGGCCGCTGGCCGTCGGAAGCAGGGCGCGCCTCCCAGCGGACATCCAGAAGACGAGGGAGCCCGGCTCTGTCCGGGCAGCGCCCGTAGGCCCGGCGCTTCGGGATTGGTAGCGAGTCAGGACCTCGTGGTGATGATGAGGGCGTAGGAGCCGATGCCGGTCAGCGCGGCACCGGGGTGGTGGTCGTTGACGCCGTGCACGGTCAGGACCGCTCCCGTGTCGGTGTCGATGTCCTGGAAGGTGCCCACCGCGGCGCCTGGTCGGTGAGGATGCGGCGGCCGACCAGGTCCTTGCAGACGGCGGCGGGGGCGGCAGGATCGTCGTCGGTGTCCTGCAGGGCATGGGTGCGGGCCATGACTGCGTCGTGGCCCCTGGTCGACGGCGACCTGGAACAGCGCCGCCCCATCGACGAGGCCGCCGTGACGGACGCCATCGACTGGATCGAGCGGATCGCCCTGGCCATCGCGCGCGTAACTCGACGACGAGGCGTGACGGCCTGGCCGGCACAGGCCGACCGCCGTCGCACCGATCCGGGGGTTCGGGGGCCGGACGGTCACAGCGGCGCCCCCGTGTATACGGTCCGCCGCCGCCGGTGAGGCAACGCGGCGCGGCACGGGCGTGCGGTGGCCGGATGATCAGGGGGGTGTGGTGACGGTCGCTCCGCGTGCCGTGAGTGCGGCCACGGACGCGCAGGGGTGGCCTTCATCGGTGTGGAGCATCCGGCGGGGCACCCTGACCTTCCGCAGGGACGGCAGGGCGGACAGCGCGTCGTAGTCCGTGAGTCCCGAGCAGTGGCCGAGGTCGATCTCGGTGAGGTGGGGCAGGCCGGCCAGGGCGCTCACGTCCTCCAGGTCGGCCAGGCGCGGGACGTGCAGGACGCGGAGGTGCTTCAGGGCCGCCAGGGCGGAGAGGTCCTTCCAGGGCATGTCCTCCACGCCGACCTCCTCCAGGGAGCCGCCGGGGACGTCGACCACGCGTGGGCAGGAGCCGAGGCTCAGCGCCCGCAGCCCGGGACACGCTTCCAGGGCGCGCAGCGACACCAGGTCCGGCATGCCGTGGACGGTCAGCCTGGTCAGCGACGAGCCGGTCAGGCCGCCGAGGTCCGTGAGCGCGGGGCAGTCCCGCACCGAGAGCGTCTCCAGCGACGGCAGACCGTTGACGCGGTCGATGTCGGTCAGGGCGGGGCAGCGGAAGAGGTACAGCCTGCGCAGTGCCGGCAGACCGCCGGGATCACCCGGGGTGCGCAAGCCGCGGCACATGTGGAGCCGCAGCTCGGTGAGCCGGGCGAGGGTGCCCAGGGACTCCAGGTCCTCCAGCCGGTCGCAGTCCCGGATCTCCAGTTCTCCGAGGGCGGGCAGGGCGGCGAGCGCGGAGAAGTCCCGCAGGGAGGGGCAGCCGTCGAGCGTCACGGCCGCCAGGCGGGGGAGTCCTTCGACGCCCTTGAGGGATGTGAGCCGTTCGCACTGCCGCACGCTCAGCAGGGTCAGGGACGTCAGGCCGGACAGGGCGCTCAGGTCGGTCAGTCCGGCGCACGCGTCGACGCCGAACGAGGCGAGGCCGGAGTGCGTCCCGAGTCCGTCGAGCGTTCTCAGGCGCGGGGCGCCGACGACGCGCAGGTGCCGCAGGGCGGCCAGTCCGTCGACGCCCTCCAGGCCGCGGAGGCGGCGGCAGTCGCCCAGGACCAGGCCGGTGAGCGCGGGGAGGCCGCCCAGCCCGCTCAGGTCCCGGACCCCGGTGCCGTCGAGGTCGAGGGCGGTGAGCCGGGGCAGCCCGGACAGCTGACGCGCCTCCTCGAAGGCCTCGCAGCCATGGAGCGACAGCCTTCCCAGCGCGGGAAACGCGGCGCCGAAGCCGACGGCGGAGCGCACCCCGGTCATGCCCAGGTCCAGCTCGCGCAGCGAACCCAGCGTCAGCAGCGGGGTGACGTCCTCCACGCGCCGGCACCCGCGCGGGCCGAGCCGGGTCAGCCCCGTGAGGCCGCCGAGCGGAGTGAGGTCCTCTACGTCCGGGCAGTCGCTCAGGTCGAGGTCGGTCAGCCCGGTGAGGGCGCCGAGGTCGGTGAGGTCCGTCAGCCGCGTGCAGCGGTCGACGCGCAACGTGCGGAGCATGGTCAGGTGGCGCAGGCCGCGGAGGGACGTCATGCGGCGCAGCCGCAGCTCGGTCAGCCCTTCGCGGGCGAGGGCGGGGGCGAGCAGGTGTGCGCAGAAGCCGTCCGGATCGGCGGCCGTCGGCCACAACCGCGGCAGGGCCTGTGAGTCGTACTCCGCCGTCCTCGCGAACCGGGCGGCCAGCCCCAGCGCCTCCCCGCCCTCCGGGAACAGGAGGAGGTCCCGGACGGCCCTGCAGGCGCGGGTCGGTGAGGCGTTCCCCCCGGTCCAGGAGCGCCCGGTACGGGTCGAGCCGGGACGCCGCGCCGGAGCTGTTCGAAGTCATGGAACGCAACCTAAAGGCGGGGTGTGACAACGCCGTGCCCCCGCCCCGGCCGGGGGCCTCGTAGGCTGGCCCCATGACGGAACTGCCCGCTCGGCGGCTGCTGCTGGTGCACGCCCACCCGGACGACGAGTCGATCAACAACGGGGCCACCATGGCCCGCTACGCCGCCGAGGGTGCGCAGGTGACGCTGGTCACCTGCACGCTCGGTGAGCGGGGCGAAGTCATCCCGCCCGAGCTGGCCCACCTGTCCGGTGCCGCTCTCGGGCAGCACCGGATGGGGGAGCTGACCGGGGCGATGCGCGCCCTCGGTGTCGACGACTTCCGGCTGCTCGGCGGTGCCGGGCGCTACAGCGACTCCGGGATGACGGGCCTGCCCGACAACGACGACTCCGGCTGCTTCTGGCAGGCCGACGTCGACCAGGCCGCCGGCCTCCTCGCCGAGGTGATCCTCGAGGTCCGGCCCCAGGTGCTCGTCACGTACGACGAGAACGGCGGCTACGGGCACCCCGACCACATCCAGGCGCACCGTGTCGCCATGCGCGCGGTCGAACTCGCCGCCCGGGACGGGTGGGACATCCCCAAGGTCTACTGGAACCGGGTGCCCCGCTCCGTCGCCGAGGCCGCCTTCGCGCGGCTGGACGACGCACTGCCCGGGCTGCCGTTCGACAAGGCGGGCGAGGTCGGTGACGTCCCCGGCGTCGTCGACGACGAGCTGGTCACCACCGAGATCGACGGCACCGCGTACGCCGTTGCCAAGGCCGCCGCGATGCGCGCCCACGCCACCCAGATCACCGTGGCCGAGCCGTACGCCCCGTACTTCGTGCTCTCCAACGCACTCGCGCAGCCGCTGTTCACGACCGAGTACTACGAGTTGGTGCGCGGTGCGCGGGCCCTCGGCCGGGAGAACGACCTGTTCGCCGGGGTCGAGGGCGGCACTGCGTCCGGGACGGGGGAGGCGTCGTGAGCGGCCGGACGAACGGGAACGGGAACGCGCCGGTGTCGGCGCTGGCTCAGCCGCTGCGGCTGCCGTCCCTCGGGCGGATCGCCGTCTGCGTGGGGCTCTTCCTGCTCGGCGCCGTGGTCGGGGTCGCCGGGACGCTGGTGCAGCCCGCGTGGTTCCCGGGCGGGCTGCTGCTCGCCCTCGCCGCCGAGGCCGGGCTCTGTCTGGGCGGGGCGCTCGCGCTGCGCAGCCGGGCCGGGGCCGCGTCGGCCGCCGGCGGCTGGGTGCTCGTCGTCCTCCTGCTCACCGCCAGCCGGCCGGAGGGCGACTTCGTGTTCGCCGCGGGAGCCGGCTCCTACTTCTTCCTGCTCGGCGGCATCGCCGTCGCTGTGATGTGTGCCACCCTTGCGCCGGGACGGCAACCGGGCGGCGATCCCGTCCGACTTGGGAAGTGACGTACCGCTTCGCCGCGGTGGCGCGTGCGGGTCCGGTGGGGGTTTCCACCACGGTCAGGAGATACCGGCCGGATGTGGCCAGTATGGTGGTGCGCGCGCCGTTGAGCCTCCCCGAACTCTCGGCTCCGGTCGAGTTGGGGGAGACCCCCACCGTGAGGTCGTGACGGGCGGCGGAGCCAACCAGGAGAACCTGCCTTGAGTCGTGAAACTGACACTCCGTCCAACGGGCCCAACGGGCGCGGCGGAGCCGCATATCCGTCGGGCACCCCGCCCTACGGGATTCCGGCGGTTCCGGGCGAGGCGGCGGCCACGCGCCGGCCCGCCGAGCAGCGTCCGGACGACCGCAAGACCGAGACCACGCTGACGACCAGAATCCGGATCAACATCCCCGGGTCCCGGCCCATTCCGCCGGTCGTCGTGCGCAAGACCGTCACGGACGGCGAAGGCACGGACGGTACCGACACCCAGGGTGCCGACCGGGACCGGGGCGGGGCCAACGCCCAGACACCGGCGCCGGGTTCCCCCCGGGCGCCGGGCGCCGGCAACGGAACAGGCCCCGGCTACGGCCCCGGTGCCGTCGAGCCTGCCGCCGCGGGCGCGCAGGGCGGCCCGCAGGCCGCGCCGCAGCCGTCCGTGCCGCAGCAGGCGGCCCCGCCGGACAAGCCGACCAGCGAGTGGTTCGCGCCGCGCAAGTCCGGTCCGGGCAAGGGCACCGCGGGCGGCGGCTCCGGCAACGGGGCCGGTCCGGCGGGCGGTTCGGGTCCCGCGGGCGGCCCGAGGGCGCTCGGCGCGGGGCCTTCGGGCCCGCCCGGTGCTCCCGGCGGCGGCGCGCGTCCGGGCGGACGTCCGCCCGGTGTGGGCGGCGGCATGAGCGTGACGGGCGGCGGCTCCCGGCCCGGTGGCCCCGGCGGCACGAACGGTTCCGCACCCGGCGGCGGCAACGGCTCCGGGCTCTCCGGCGCGACCGGCGGGCCGGTCGCCCCCGGGCACGGCGGCGGCACCGGTTCCTTCGACGTGACCGAGGCGCTGGCCGGCGGCCCGCTCGGCAACGGCGGTACGCGTCCGGGCGACCAGCGCCCGGACGCGGGCGGCAACGGCGGCGGCGAGCCGCACCTCGACGGCATGCCGTTCTTCACGGACGACGACCTCGAAGCACGGAACGGCCAGGCGGGTCACCCGGGTCAGCCCGGTCACCCCGGCCAGTCGCCGTACGGCGGTCAGGGCGGTCCTGCCGGTCCCGGTGGGCCCGGTGGGCCCGGTGGCGCCACGGCCGGGCCGGTCACCGGTCGGACCGGCCCGGTGGGCCTGCCGCCCGGCAGCGGTCCGCGCGACGCCCACGGCGGCCCCCACCCCGGCGGTGGGCTGAGCGACGACACCGCGAGCCTCACCCCGCAGCTCCCCGCCCCCGAACCGGGCACCCCGGGCTACGGAGCCCGCCGCGACAACGTCTCCGGGCAGACCGTCACCAGTGGCATCCCGGTCGTCCCGGCGAGCGCCTCCTTCGACGCGGGCGACCCCTTCGACGCCCCCGGCACGCACACGCCGCCCAGGCTGCCCGAACCGGTCACCCCGCCCCCGGCGACCTCCTCGAAGGCGCCGAAGAAGAAGGGCCGCCGCAAGCTCCCCCTGCTCGTCGGCGGCGTGCTCCTGCTCGCCGGTGTCGCCTACGGCGCCGGCCTGCTGATGAACCACTCCGACGTGCCCAAGGGCACCACCGTGCTCGGCGTCGACATCGGCGGCGGCACCCGCGACGAGGCCGTGAAGACGCTCGACCAGGCCCTCGCCGACCGGCTGAACAAGCCGCTCAAGCTGACCGTCGGCGACAAGACCGTCGAACTGGAGCCGGACAACGCCGGACTGCAGTTCGACACCGACGCCACCGTCGGCGCGGCGGCCCGGAGCGACTACAACCCGGTCTCCGTGATCGGCTCCCTCTTCGGCAACAGCCGCGTCGTCGACCCCGTCATCCCCGTCGACGAGGAGAAGCTGCACGCCGCCCTCGAGTCGGCGGGCGGCTCCGGCAACGACGGCACGATCAGGTTCGAGTCCGGCAAGGCCGTCGCCGTCTACGGCAAGCCCGGCGCGGGCATCGACGTCGACAAGTCGACCGCGGCGGTCGAGGAGGCGTACCGGACCCAGGTCGAGACCGGCTCCTCGTCCGCGGTGACGGTGCCGACGAGCACCCAGGAACCCACGGTGTCCAAGGCCGAGGTCGACCGGATGATGAAGGAGTTCGCCGAGCCGGCGATGTCCGACCTGGTCACGGTCCGGACCGAGACCGGTCAGAGCATCGCCTTCAGCCCGGAGAAATCGCTGTGGAAGTTCCTCGGCGTCAAGGCGCAGGACGGGAAACTGGTCGAGTTCTACGACCGGAAGGCGCTCCAGGAGCTCTACGGCGACGTCTTCGACGGCGTGCTCATCACCCGCGGCACCGGGGAGAAGACCCCCGTCACCGTCGAGGACGTGATCGGCGCCCTGCGCCCGGCGCTCCAGAGCACCAGCGACCGCGTCGCCGTGATCGAGACCGACCCCAGCTGACGCCGGGCCGACCCCGGCCGAACCCGGGGCCGGCCCGGCGGCCGAGCCCTGTACGACACCCGTCGTGCGGGGCTCAGGTGTCTTCGCGCCGCACCGTGCACAGCGCCCAGATCATGACGCCGGAGAGGGCGATCATGACGACCGACCAGACCGGGGCGTACGGCAGGGAGACGAAGTTGGCGATCATGATGAGCCCGCCGATCGCCACACCGGCCACCCGTGCCCACGTGTTGGCCTGGAACAGCCCGATGCTGATGAGCACGGCCAGCGCCCCCAGGGCCAGGTGGATCCAGCCCCAGGCCGTGAGGTCGAACTTGAAGACGTAGTTCTCCGTGGTGACGAAGACGTCGTCCTCGGCGATCCCGGAGATGCCCCGGACGATGTTCAGGATTCCGGCGAGCATCAGCATGACGCCGCCGAAGACGGTCAGTCCGCCCGCCCACTCGCGCTTGGCGGAAGATGTGTGCGCACGGGCCTGCGCCTGTGTGTGTTGGGCGTGAGCCGAAGCCATGTCGCGGCCCCTTTCGTTCGCCGTACGGGTTGGTTGTACGGGTGTGTGCGTGTGCGGTCAGCGGGTGTGTCCCGTGCCGTGGCCGCTGAGCACCAGTTCCTTGGCCCGGTCGAACTCCTCGTCGGTGAGGTCGCCGCGCGAGCGGATCTCGGACAGCCGGTGCAGTTCGTCGACGGTGTCGGCCTGCCCGCCGCGGCCCGCCGCGGTCTCCCTGATGTAGCTGTCGAACGCCTGCTGCTGCGCACGGGCCTGCGCGCCCTCCCGCCGGCCCATGTTCCGGCCGCGGGCGACGACGTAGACGAACACGCCGAGGAACGGCAGCACGATGACGAAGATCATCCATCCGGTCTTGGTCCAGCCGCTCAGCGAGTCGTCCCGGAAGACGTCGACGACGACCCGGAACAGCAGGACGAACCACGTGACCCACAGGAACAGCAGCAGCATCGTCCAGAAGGCCCCGAGCAGGGGATAGTCGTACGCGAGGTAGGTCGCGGAGCTCATGGCTCTCCTCCGTCCGGCACGGGTGGTGCGTGCCGGACCCAGACTGCCCCGGCCGCGGCCGTGCGGCCTCACCCCTGACGGGTGATCTCGGAGGGGCCCGGTCCGCGGTGAGCTGGGGGTGGACGTACGCCGAAGCCAGGAGGGCGGACCATGACCGCACCGAGCGCCGTCGAAACGGCTCCCTCACCGGCCGGGCGGGCCGGCCACGGCCGGACGACCCGCAAACGCGTCCCCCGTTCGGCGCACAGCCTGTTCGACCCCGGCCCCGACCGCTTCGACCCGGTCGACGTGCTCGCGCGCCAGTCGGCCACCAGGGTGCCCGAACTGGTCCCGATCCGGTACGGCCGCATGCTGGAGTCGCCGTTCCGCTTCTACCGCGGCGCCGCCTCGATCATGGCCGCCGACCTGGCGACGCTGCCGCGCACCGGCCTCGAGGTACAGCTGTGCGGCGACGCCCATCTGCTGAACTTCCGGCTGCTCGCCTCACCGGAACGGCACCTCGTCTTCGACATCAACGACTTCGACGAGACCCTCCCCGGCCCCTTCGAATGGGACGTCAAACGCCTCGCCACCAGCCTCGTCATCGCGGGCCGCGCCAACGGCTTCTCCGCGCGGGAGCAGAACGAGGCGGTCATCGCCTGCGTACGGGCGTACCGCGCACGGATGCGCCGCTTCGCCGACATGCGCACCCTGGACATCTGGTACGCCCAGGACGACGTCGACCGGATGCGGGGACTTCTCGGCTCCTCCCTGGAGCCGTCCGTCCGGCGTCGTGCCGACCGGGCCGCCGCGCGGGCCCGCAGCCGCACCTACCTCCAGGCCGTCGACCGCCTCACCCGCGTCACTCCCGAAGGCCGGAGGATCACCCCGGACCCGCCCCTGATCACCCCCCTGCGGGACCTGCTGCCCGGCGCGCGCGGCCACGGCGAGGAGGCCGAACTGCGCACCGTCGTCGAGAGCTACTCGGGCACCCTCTCCTCCGAGCGCCGCCACCTGCTCAGCCGCTACCGCCTCGTGGACACCGCCCGCAAGGTGGTCGGCGTCGGCAGTGTCGGCACCCGCTGCTGGATCCTGCTCCTGCTCGGCCGCGACGACGACGATCCGCTGCTGCTCCAGGCCAAGGAGGCACAGGAGTCGGTGCTCGCGCCGTACACGGACGGCGAACACTTCGACAACCAGGGCCGCCGTGTGGTGACCGGGCAGCGCCTGATCCAGACGTCCAGCGACATCTTCCTCGGCTGGACCCACGTCCTGGGCCTGGACGGCGCACAGCGGGACTTCTACGTGCGCCAGCTGCGGGACTGGAAGGGCATCGCCCGCCCGGAGACCATGGACCCCCGCACGCTCGCCCTCTTCGGGGGCTGGTGCGGAGGCAGCCTGGCCCGCGCCCACGCACGCTCCGGCGATCCCGTCGCGATCGCCGCCTACCTGGGCACCGGCGACCGTTTCGACCGCGCCCTTCCCGGTTTCGCCCAGGCCTACGCCGACCGCAACGAACGGGACTTCGAGAAGCTCGGGGCCGCCGTACGCTCGGGGCGGCTCACCGCGGAGAGCCTCTGAGGCTCCCGCCCGGAGACCGGGCCGTCACGCGGGGTCCGGGCCGTCATGCGGGGTCCGGGCCGTCATGCGGGGTCCGGGCCGTCGCCTGGGGGTCCTGCCGTCACCTGGGGGTCGGGCGCATCTCGACCACCCGCAGGCCCAGCGAACGCAGGCGGGCCAGCAGCCCGTACAGATGCGCCTCGTCGACGACGTGGCCGAACAGCAGGGTCTGCCCCCGCATCACGACATGGTCCAGCTCGGGGAAGGACTCGGTCAGCGCCTGCGACATGTGTCCGTCGACGCGGATCTCGTAGTGCATGAGGCCCTCCTCTCCTCCCACGGTTCGGGCACAGGCGGCAGGGCGGACTGCCCCTGCCCTGCGATCGTCCACCCGGGGCGGCCGTACGTCCTCACCCGGGGCAGGTGAGGAGGCGGAGGTGGTGCGGCGGGCGCCGGTGAAGAACGGCGGGGGCTCACAGCAGCCGCAGGGCGCGGGCCCGGCGTACGGCGTCGGCACGGCGGTTGACGCCGAGCTTCCGGTAGACGCTCTTGAGGTGGGTCTTCACCGTGTTGACCGACACGTACAGGTCGGCGGCGATCTCCTCGGTCGTCATCATCCGGGCCAGTCGCCGCAGCACGTCCCGTTCCCGGCCGCTCAGCTCCTCCACCGGCTCCTGCACGCCGGGCGGCGGCACGTCCGCGGACCCGGTGACGAGCCAGCCCGCGGCCAGCCCCCGCAGCGGGTCCGTGTCCAGCAGCGGCCCGAGCCACGGCCCCGCCTCCACGAAGGGGCGCCGCAGATGCTCGTGCCGGGCGCCGCGCAGTGCCATCGCCAGCCACCGGCGGGCCGTGGCCGGATCTCCCGCCAGGTGGCCGCTCCGGGCCCGTACGAGTGCGGCCCGTACGGACACTCCGGGGCCGGTCCGGCCCGCGCCGTGCAGTGCGTCGAGCAGGTCGGCCGCCGCACCGGGATCGCCCGCCGCGAGCTGTATCCGGGCGGCCTCCACGACACAGGCCGGCTGGTCGAGGGGCACCTCGCGGAGCGCTTCGGCGGCCGCCCCGGGCCGCCTCTCGGCCAGGTGCGCGGCGGCCGTCACCAGCGCCACGTGGCCCCGCAGCCAGGGCGAGGGCGCCTCGGTGGTGAGGGCGGCGGGCGCGTCGGGGCGCGTGGCGCCGGCGGCTGCCCGGAGCGCGGCCCGCGGGTCGCCCCGGGCCAGCAGCAGCCGGGCCGTGACGACGGCCCGCGCGGCCAGGGTGACCGGGTCGACCGGGGCGTGCGGGCCGGGGGTGTCCAGGGCGAGCGCGGCGGAATCCGACGGGGGGCGCGACGCGGCCCGAGCCACGGCACGCGGTGCGGCGCCCGTGGGTGCGGCCGCCTCGTCGAGGAGTTCCCGGGCCCGGTCCAGCTCGTCGCGGTCGACCGCCACCGCCGCCAGTACCAGCCGCTCCAGACCGGTGCCGGGCGGGCCGGGGAGGCCGTACCGCGAGGTCTCCGCCAGCGCCCGGGACGCCTTGTGCTCCGCCCGGCCCGGCCAGCCGTCGAGCTGGTCGATCAGCGCGAGATGGGCCAGGGCGTCCTCCCTGGGGAGCGCCGTCGGCGCCCCGCCGGGGCCCGCCACGGCCGCGGTCAGGACCATCCGGGCGTCCTCGAAACGGCCCGTCCAGAGCCGGGTCGAGCCCAGATGCGCCAGCAGCATCGCGGTCAGCTCGGGATGCCGGTCCAGCAGCTCGGCGGGCACGGCACCACGCAGCTCCCCGGCCAGCCGGACGGCCCGCTCCGCGCGCGGCGACGACCCCGTCAGCCGGGCGGCGAACGCCTCGAGCAGCGCCCAGCACAGGCGCGCGGCCTCCCGGCTGCCCTCCAGGCTCTCGTAGCCCTCCTGACCTCCTTGGCCCAGGACGTCGCCGGCCAACAGCTTCCCGGCCCGCTCCAGACGGGCCGGCCCCCGTTCCAGGTCGCCGCGGGCGAGGTCGCGGGCCGCCCGTACGAGTTCCGGCGCGGGACCCCCGACCCCGGGCGGCATACGGGAGAACAGGTCGTCCAGACCGGCCGAGCGCAGCCCGGTGAACAACTGGCCGACGGCCAGATCGCCGACCAGGGCGCCGGCGGCGAACTCCCAGTCTCCGGCGGCGGCGCCGTGGACGAGCGTCTCCGGAAGGAACCCCGCGTCCTTCAGCCAGCGCGCCGCCCGCCGGTGGAGTTCCGGCGCCAGACCGGGGCCGCGCACCTCCAGATGCGCCCGCAGAATCTCCCCGAAGAGCGGGTGCAGCCGGTACCAGGAGTGCCCGAGATGCTGCACGAACGCGTTGCGGTGGTGCAGCGAGTCCAGCACGGCCCCGGCGTCACAGCGCCCGGTCAGCGCGTTCGCCAGGCCGGGGCAGAACCGCTCCAGGACGCTGACCCGCAGCAGCAGGTCCTGCGTACCGGGCGGCTGGATGTCCAGCACCTCCGCCAGCAGGAAGTCGGCCACCGTGCTCTGCCCGGCCTCGAACTCCTTCAGATACGTCTCCGGGTCGGGGCTCTCCCGCGCGGCCAGCGCGCACAGCCGCAGCCCGGCGGCCCACCCCCGGGTACGGTCGACGAGGGAGTCCACGGTGGCCGCGGGCGGGGACAGACCGTGCCGGCCGAGGAGTTCACCGGCCTCCCGCGCGGTGAACGCCAGCTCCGCGTCCCGGATCTCCGTCAGCTCCCCGGCGGCCCGGTAGCGGTGCAGGGGCAGCAGCGGTTCCGTACGGGACGCCACGACCAGGCGCAGGCCCGGCCCCGCGTGCCGCAGCACGAACTCCAGCTGGGCGGCCGTGTCCGGCGAGGCGACCCGGTCGAACTCGTCGAGCACGAGGACCGCCGGCCGCCCGGCCGTCATCGGGCCGCCCAGCTCCGCCGCCAGCCGGTTCAGCAGCGCCTCGTCCACCCGGCCCGGGTCGGCGGGCGATCCCACCGCCGCGGGCACCGGCACCCCGGCGGCGCGCAGGGCCTCGAGGACGTACGCCCAGAACACGCCGGGGCGCAGCTCCTCCGCGTCGGTGGTGAACCAGGCCACGGGCCGTCCGAGACCGGCCGCCCAGTCCGCGACGAGCAGGGTCTTCCCGGCGCCGGCCGCTCCGTTGACGATCGTCAGGGGAGTGGTCAGGGCGCCGTCGAGATGCCGGGTCAGGCGCTCCCGCCGCAGGAAGGTGTCGGGCCTCGGGGGAATGGCGTACCGGATCCGCAGGAACGGGTCCCCCCGGGGATCGACCCCGGGAGGCCGGGGACCCTCGCCCGGTTCACCGTCCGGTTCCTGTTCCAGGTCCCGTTCTCGTTCCGGGACGTCGCCGATGGTCACCACGCTCACCACCACCCACCGTTCGCCGGCCGCGTCACGCGCAGTGCTTCACCCCATCAGCATCCCAGCCTCCCCCCGGTCCCGCGCGGCGCGGCGGTACCGGTCCGGGCCAGTCCGCGGCCCCGCGAGAGCGGCGCTGCCAGGGCCGGACCGGGTCCTGGCAGCGCCGCTTCCCGCACCCGGGCGGGCGTGGTGGGGCGTGGTGCGCTCAGTGAGCGGCAACCACCACTACAGGCTCCTCGTCGTCCGCCGACCGGGCACGCAGATCCTGCATCTCCGCGGCGCGGCTCTTGATGCCGATGACGGCGGCCACGGCACCGATGACGCACAGGACGCCGGTGACGGTGACGGCGGCGTGCAGACCGTTGACGAAGGCCTGGCCGCTGCCCTCGACGACGGCGGCCCTGATCTGTGCCGACATGCCGTCGGAGACCGGGGCGATGCCCATCGTGACGGCGTCCTCGGCCTGCTCCAGACCGTGCGCCAGGCCCGTCGGGACCCCCGCGGTGGTCAGCTCGCCGAACAGCGAGGAACCGACCTTGCCCGCGATGACGGTGACCAGCACCGAGGTACCGAGCGCACCACCGATCTGCAGCATGGTCGACTGCAGGCCGGAGGCCACACCGCCGTCCTCGACCGGTGCGTTGCCGATGATCGCGGCGGCGGTGGCGGGCAGCACGATGCCGACGCCGAGGCCCAGCGCGATGAACGGCGGCCACATCGTGGCGTAGGACGAGTCGACGCTCCAGGAGAGCATGCCGAACATGGCGGCGCCCGAGAGGACCAGGCCCAGCGGAATCGTGACGCGCGGGCCGAAGCGGGTGGTCAGCTGGGAGCCGATCGGGGAGGCGAACAGGGAGGCGAGCGACAGCGGCAGCGTGCTGACACCGGCCTCGACCGGCGTGTACCCGCGCACGTTCTGCAGGTACAGCATGATGAAGAAGATGCCGCCGAGCAGCACGAAGAAGTTCAGCAGGGTCATGACCGAGCTGGTGGTCAGCGACCGGTCGCGGAACAGGCGCATCGGCAGCAGCGGGTGCTCCTGCCGGGTCTCGTACCAGCCGAAGACGACCAGCAGCGCCAGGCCCAGGACGATGGAGCCGAGGGTTCCGGCCGAGGTCCAGCCCCACGTCTCGCCCTTGACGATGCCGAAGACGAACGCGACCAGGCCCGCGGCCAGCAGGACGACGCCGGGGACGTCGAAGCGGTGGTGACCGGTGGGGTTCTTCGACTCGGCGAGAACGACCGCGCTGAACAGCAGCGCGACGAGGCCGATCGGCACGTTCAGGTAGAAGACCGACTCCCAGGCGACGTGCTCGACGAGCAGACCGCCGACGATCGGGCCCAGCGAGGTCGACACGGCCGAGACCATGCCCCAGACACCCACCGCGAGGGCGAACCTCCTCGGCGGGAAGACGGCGCGCAGGATGCCCAGGGTGTTGGGCATCAGGATGCCGCCCGCCAGACCCTGCAGGGCACGGAAGACGATGACGCCCTCGATGCTGCCGACCAGGCCGATGGCGACCGAGGTGACGACGAACCCGCCGATGCCGGCGAGGTAGTGGAAGCGCCGGCCGAACCGGTCACCGAGCTTGCCGCCGAGGATCATCGAGGCGGCGAGCGCGATCAGGTAGGAGTTGGTGATCCACTGCAGCTCGGCGCTGCTGGCCCCGAGGTCCTTGCCGATCGCCGGGTTGGCGATGGCGACGACGGAACCGTCGAGCTGCACCATGAGCAGACCGAACGACACGGCGAACAGCGCGAGCCAGGGATTGGCCCGGAGCCGCTCGAACTTCGGCCGGGCGGCCGTGTCGGGGGCGGAGTGATCCACGGGAGTGGACGCCATGAAGAGAGCCGTTTCTTTCTCGAAGGGGGACGAACGAACCGCACGGCGGAGGGCCGTGGTCCGGCGGCCGGCCCGGAGCGCCGCCCGGCCGGTCGAAGGCAGGACGGGGCGGGGCGGGGCGCACGGGGGCCGCACACAGGGCTGTCCGGGGAGGACCGCCCTCGGAAAAGGGGAAGGGGCGGCGAGGGGACGGACGCGCCGGAGGACGGACGAGCGCTTCACCGCTTCATCGCGGGAACGCGCGCTGCGCGAGCCGGCGACGCCGTCGTCAGAGGGCTGCCGAGTGGAGCTGCCGGGCCAGCGCGTTCAGCGCGCCGAGGGCGGAACCGAGTGCGTCCAGCTCACCCTCGGTGAGGGACCGCATCGCCCGGCCGAGGTGGCTCTCCTCGAGAGCGGTGACCTCGGCGATCCGCTGCCGCGACACGTCCGTGAGGTGGAGGTGGGCGATCCGCTTGTCGACGCCGTCCTGCCGGCGCTCCAGCTCTCCCCGCTCGGTGAGCTGGGAGACCAGTGCGCTGACGTTGTTCGGCTTCATCAGCAGCGCCCCGGCCGCCTCGCGGACCGTGGTGCCCTCGTTCTGTGCGACGAAGCGCAGCAGTGCGAGCTGCCCCTCGGGCGGCTTCGGGTGCGGATACTCGCCCGCCACCCGCCGGTCCAGGGCCCGGTGCAGCACGGGAAGGCACGCCGCGAGCTCGGAGCTCACGTGTGCGACGCGCTGTTCGGAGGCACTGCTGGTGGACACCCGTGGATATTAAGTATCCAGTCATACCTATGTCAATCGAGGTATGAGGCGGGTCTGCGGGCGCGGCTCATGCGGCCCACGGCGCGAGCCTCAGTTGAGCAGCGCCCGTGCCGCTCGGGCCTCGCCGCGGATCCGGTCCGCCGCCGGCTCGTCGACCGCGGCGACCACGTCGGCGTACGCCTCCAGCTCCGCCGCGCCGTCGAGGACCTCGCCGCGCCGCACCAGCAACTGGGCCCGTTCGTACCGCAGCTCCGCCGGGCGCGCGGGGAGCAGCAGGGACAGGTCCAGTGCCCACAGCGCCACGTCCGACCGCTCCGGGCGGGCCTCGGCCCACGCCCGGATGTTGTTCAGGACGCGCAGCACGACCTCCAGCGGATCGGCGGGCGTCAGCATCGACGGGTCCAGCGCCGCCCCCGTCGCCCCGGCGACCAGCAGCTCCGTGTCGGCCCCGGTCAGCACCCGGCCACCCTCGAAGGGATCGACGAGCACCTGCTGCTCCGGGTTCGCCACGTCGGGGTGCGCGCCGGCCACGCCGAGGCCGACCACGAAGTGGCCGGGCAGGCCGACCCCGTACACCGGCGCCCCCGCCCGCCGGGCGACCTCCAGCCACACCACCGACAACAGGATCGGCAGCCCGCGCCGGCGTCGCAGCACCTCGTGCAGCAGCGACGACTCCAGGCGCTGGTAGTCGCCCGGGGTGCCGTGGAAGCCGCACCGCTCGCCCAGCAGCTCCCGCAGCGCCGACGCCCATGCGCGCGGGGCGCCGGGCCGGTAGGGGAGGCGGCCCGCCAGCGCGTCCAGCTCGATCTGGGCGGCGTCGATGCCCGCGTCGTCCAGCGTGCCGTCCGCCTCCGCGCCGATCAGCAGGCACAGCGTGGCGAGATCCGGCCGCTCGGACCGGGCCTCCTCGGTGAACCGCCGCCGCAGCTCGGCGGAGCGTTCCGGGGGCGGGGGATGGGGGGAGCGCATGACCGGTTCGTGCCCTCTCAGGGCGACCCGTCACCGGCCGGAGCCGACGACCGGGGCGCGCGGTAGTGGTGGTAGGCGTGGTGCGTGGCGAAACCCATCCTGTCGTACAGGGCGCGCGCTCCCGTGTTGCCGGCCTCCACCTGGAGCCAGGCGGCCGACGCGCCCTCGTCGAGCGCCCGCCGGGCCAGCGCGGCCATCACGGCCGTCGCGAGCCCGCGCCGCCGCAGCGCCGGATCCACCTCGACGGCCGCGAAACCGGCCCACCGCCCGTCCACGACACACCGCCCGATGGCCGCGGGGCCGTCACCGGCACCCCCGTCGTCCCCCGGCACGGTCGCGAACCACACCGACGGGCCGCTGCCCAGCACCTTCAGGGCGGCCTCGCTCAGGCCCCGGCGTCGGTAGCGCGCGAGCCACGCCTCGCCGGCCTCCCGGGACAGGACGACGTCCGCCCCGGCGGATTCCGCGCCGGACGGCCCCGGTCCCAGGTCGGCGACCGGCGCGAGCCCGCCGACCCACAGCTCGGCGGTCACCTCCCGCACCCAGCCCCGCCGCTCCAGCTCCGCGCCCAGCGCCTCCTGCGTGCCCTCGGCGCCGGTCGCCGTCTGCACGTAGGCGGGCAGCCCGCGCCCGGCGTACCAGCGGCGTACGGCCGTCAGCGCCTCGTCCAGCGGCACGCCCGGGTCGCCGAGCGGCAGCACCGAGTTGGCCCGGCGGGTGAACCCGGCCGCCGCCCTCAGCTCCCACGCGCCCAGCCGCTCGCTCTCCACGGGCCGCCACGCCCGCGCGGCGACCCGGGCCAGCTCCTCGTACGAGGCGGCCGGTCCGCGCCGGCGGGCCGGTGCGGACGGGACCACCTTGCCCGCGACCAGCGCGGACTCCCGGACGAGGACGCTCTCGCCGTTCTTCCGTGTGATCCGCAGCACACCGCTGTCCCATGATGTGAGAACTCCGACGGCGTCGGTGAACTTCCCACCCGGGGGACCATGTTCGACCAAGCTCCGTACGGAGACCCGTTTGCCCACGTCAGCAGTGGTGATGCGGACCTCGAGACGCCCGGCGGCGGATATTTCCACAGGTCGGTTCACCCCTCCTGTTCGGATCGTGCCCAGGAACGGAGATACTAGGGGCGGGCATCGACGACGCCGCGCTCCCGCGCGCCAGGCGGCGGAGCCTGAGGAGGCCCGCCGGCGCCCTATCGAGGAGGAACGACAGCGTGACCTACGTCATCGCGCAGCCTTGTGTCGACGTGAAGGACAAGGCGTGCATCGAGGAGTGCCCGGTCGACTGCATCTACGAGGGCCAGCGGTCCTTGTACATCCACCCGGACGAATGCGTCGACTGCGGCGCCTGTGAACCGGTCTGCCCGGTCGAGGCCATCTTCTACGAGGACGACACCCCCGAGGAGTGGAAGGACTACTACAAGGCCAACGTCGAGTTCTTCGACGACCTCGGCTCGCCCGGCGGCGCCAGCAAGCTCGGGCTGATCGAGCGCGACCACCCGTTCATCGCCGCGCTGCCGCCGCAGGCGTAGGCGTAGGCGTAGGCGTAGGCATTCGGGCGGCCCGGAAGCGGCCCCCGCCCGCGCCGCCACGGTCCCGTACGGCCTGATCACCTCCGATCGGTGCCGTACGGGGCCGAGGCGTTTGCCGTACCAGAAAGTGAGCGAGAACCCGTGTCCGCAGTCTCCGACCGGCTGCCCACCTTCCCCTGGGACAAGCTGGAGCCCTACAAGAAGACGGCCGCCGCGCACCCCGACGGCATCGTCGACCTCTCCGTCGGCACCCCCGTCGACCCGGTCCCCGAGCCGATCCAGAAGGCCCTGATCGCCGCCGCGGACTCACCGGGCTATCCCACGGTCTGGGGCACCCCGGAACTGCGCGACGCGCTCACCCGCTGGGTGGAGCGCCGTCTGGGCGCCCGTGACATCACCCACCACCACGTGCTGCCGGTCGTCGGCTCCAAGGAACTGGTCGCCTGGCTCCCCACCCAGCTGGGCCTCGGCCCCGGCGACCGGGTGGCGTACCCGCGCCTGGCCTACCCGACGTACGAGGTCGGTGCCCGCCTGGCCCGCGCCGAGTACGAGACGTACTCGCTGACACCAGGCGCCGACGCGCCGGGCCCGACCGAGCTGGACCCGGCCGGCCTGAAGCTCCTCTGGCTGAACTCCCCCTCCAACCCCACGGGCCGGGTCCTCTCCAAGGCGGAGCTGACCCGCATCGTCGCCTGGGCCCGTGAGCACGGCGTCCTCGTCTTCTCCGACGAGTGCTACCTCGAACTGGGCTGGGACGCCGAACCGGTCTCGGTGCTGCACCCGGACGTCAACGGCGGCTCGTACGACGGCGTCGTCGCCGTGCACTCGCTGTCCAAGCGGTCCAACCTCGCGGGCTACCGCGCCGCCTTCCTGGCCGGCGACCCCGCCGTCCTCGGCCCGCTGCTGCAGATCCGCAAGCACGGCGGCATGATGACCTCGGCGCCCACCCAGGCGGCCGTGGTGGCGGCCCTGGGCGACGACGACCACGTCCGCGTCCAGCGCGAGCGCTACACGGCCCGGCGCACCGCGCTGCGGATGGCCCTCCTCGGGCACGGCTTCCGCATCGAGCACAGCGAGGGCGGGCTCTACCTGTGGGCCACCCGCGACGAGTCCTGCTGGGACACCGTCGCCCACCTCGCCGAGCGCGGCATCCTGGTCGCACCGGGCGACTTCTACGGCCCGGACGGCGAGCGGTTCGTCCGCGTCGCCCTCACCGCCACGGACGAGCGGGTACGGGCGGCGGTGGAACGCCTGAAGGCGTAACGCATGACGCGTCACGCAGGGAGCGGCGACGCGAACGCCGTCGGGGCCCAGGTTCTTC
>NZ_JBHXQZ010000122.1:0-20674 GCF_042717095.1 Streptomyces sp. NPDC058632
GCCCTGCGGTGCCGCGGCCGGGCGGCGGCGCGCCGCCACGAAGCCGAGGACCACGTCGACCGCGAGGAACGCCACCAGGCTGATCCCGAGCAGCGGGACGAACCAGCCGCCGGCCGCCGTCTGCTCGGCGAGGCGGATCAGCGTCCGTACCGCCGAGCCCGTACCGCCCTTGGGCGTGTACCCGAAGGGGCCGCCCTCGTTGAAGGCCGGCCCCGCGATGTCGAGGTGGGCCCAGGTGATGCCCTCGCCGACGAACTCGCGCAGGAAGAGACCGGCGACGAGTCCGCCGCCCATCCGCTCGCCCATGTTCGCGATGTCGGCGGTGGCCGAGTCCATCCCCTTGCGCAGGTGCTCCGGCAGCGGCATCGGCCAGGCGGGCTCGCCGACCTCCTCGGCGGCCTCCAGCACCGCGGCGCGGAAGGTGTCGTCGTTCGCCATGACGCCGAAGGTGCGGTTGCCCAGCGCCAGGACCATCGCGCCGGTCAGCGTCGCGACGTCCACGATCGCGTCCGGCCCGTCCTCCGAGGCGGCCCACAGCGCGTCCGCGAGGACCAGACGGCCCTCGGCATCGGTGTTGAGCACCTCGACCGTCTTGCCGCTGTACATGCGCAGCACGTCACCCGGGCGGGTGGCGGAACCCGACGGCATGTTCTCGGCCAGCGCCAGCCAGCCGGTGACGTTGACCGCGAGACCGAGGCGGGCGGCGGCGACGACCGCCGCGAACACGGCGGCGGCACCGCTCATGTCGCACTTCATCGTCTCGTTGTGCCCGGCCGGCTTCAGCGAGATGCCGCCCGAGTCGTACGTGATGCCCTTGCCGACGAAGGCGAGGTGCTTCTTCGCCTTGGCGGAGGTGTACGACAGCTTCACCAGCCGCGGACCCGACACCGAGCCGGCGCCCACGCCGAGGATGCCGCCGTGGCCGCCCTTGGCCAGCGCCTTCTCGTCGAGCACCTGCACCTTGATGCCGTGCTCCTTGGCCGCGGCCTGCGCGACGGCGGCGAACGCCTCGGGGTCGAGGTCGTTGGGCGGGGTGTTGACCAGGTCGCGGGCCCGGTTGAGCTCCTCGGCCACCGCGGTGGCACGCTGCACGGCCGCCTTGAACGCCTTGTCGCGGGACGGCACGCCGGCCAGCACGGCCTCGGCGAGCGGCGCCTTGCGGTTCTTCTTCCCGGCCTTCCCGGCCTTGCCGTCGCTGGCGCCGTTGTTCTTGTAGGCGTCGAAGGAGTACGCGCCGAGCAGCGCGCCCTCGGCGACCGCGCCGGCGTCGGCGGCGTCCGTCATCGGGAGGGCGAAGACGGCCTTCTTGGACCCGGAGAGGGCGCGGGCGGCCACACCGGCCGCCCGGCGCAGCGCCTCGGTGTCGGGGGCGGCGTCCTTCTCGGACTGGGTGCCCAGGCCCACCGCGACCACGAGCGGCGTCTTGAAGCCGGTCGGCGCGGGGAGCTTCGTCACCTCACCCTCGGCGCCGGACGCGCCGAGGGTCTCCAGGACTCCGGCGAGCCTGCCGTCGTAGGCCTTGTCCACGGCTTCGGCGCCCGGTACGACGACCGGGCCACCGGCCGCGGACGCGGTGCCCTTGGCGACACCGATCACGATCGCGTCGGCCCGCAGGCCGGGCAACGCGGCGGTGCTGAGAGTGAGAGCAGTCACGGTGGTGAATTCTCGCTTCCGATGTGAAGTTGCTGTGGCCGAAAGGTGTGGGTCGGCCGAACCCGGCGCCGACCCTAACGGCGACCTGACGGTACGGTCTCGGCGGGGCCTTCCCCGGTACGGCGACACCCCGGACGAGACTACGCGCGTCTGCGTGTCCACTCCCTCACGCGGGTCTTTATCGATCGGTGATGTGGCGGCCGTCTCCCGGGGGCCCGGCCGCGGACCGCCGGACGGCGGCGACGGCGGGACACCCCGAGACGCGACCCCGGGACACGACCTCTGAGACGAGACCCATGAGACGACACGCAGGACTGCCCGGCGCGCCATTCGCTCTGGCTCTCACCCTCGCTCTGTGCGCGCTGCTGCTCGCGGGCTGCGCCGGATCCGGAACCCCTTCCGGTTCCGGGTCCGGCGGGGGCTCCGGGCGGACCGGGGACCCCGGCCCCCGCTGGCAGCCGCGTCCCGGCACCGACTGGCAGTGGCAGCTCAGCGGGCGCCTCGACACCTCCGTCGACGTAGCGGTCTACGACATCGACGGGTTCGACCACTCCGGGGACACCGTCGCGCGGCTGCACCGCGACGGCCGGAAGGTCATCTGCTATCTGTCCACGGGCGCCTGGGAGGACTTCCGCCCCGATGCCGGGGACTTCCCCGACGAGGTGATCGGCCGCGGCAACGGCTGGGAGGGCGAGAGCTGGCTCGACATCCGGCGTACCGACGTCCTGGAGCCGATCATGGCCAAGCGCTTCGACATGTGCCGCGACAAGGGCTTCGACGCGGTGGAGCCGGACAACATGGACGGCTACCGCAACCGCACCGGGTTCCCGCTCACCGCCGACGACCAGCTCCGCTACAACCGCCTGATCGCCCGGCTCGCCCACGAACGCGGCCTGGCCGTCGGCCTGAAGAACGACCTGGACCAGATCCCGCAACTGGTCGGCGACTACGACTTCGCGGTCAACGAGCAGTGCGCCCAGTACGGCGAGTGCGCGCGGCTCACCCCGTTCGTCGAGGCGGGCAAGGCCGTCTTCCACGCCGAGTACGAACTGCCCACCGACCGCTTCTGCGCCGACTCCCGGCGGCTGAAGCTGAGTTCCCTGCTGAAGAAGTACGAACTGGGGGTCTGGAGGCAGGCCTGCTGAGGCCGGCACCGGGCACGCCGGGTGTCCCGGGGGACCGCTCAGCCCAGCGCCGCGACGACGAGGACGGTCGTCGCCGCGGTCTCCGTCAGCGCGCCGAACACATCGCCGGTGACCCCGCCGAAGCGGCGGACGCAGTGCCGCAGGAGGAGCTCCGCCGCCGCGGCCGACAGCAGCACCGCGAGGACGGTACGGACGACGCCGTCCGCGCCGAGGAGGGCGCCCCCGGCCGCCGCCGCGCCGGTCACCGCGAGCGCGACGGCCACCGCCCCCGGCCGCGGCACGACCCCGGCGACCGCGGCGCCCAGCCCTTCCGGGCGGGCGGGCGGCACCCCGGACCGGGCGGCGAGGGTGAGGGCGAGGCGGGCCGCGAGAGCCGCGGTCACGGCGGCGAGCGCACCCCGGGTCCAGGAGTCGCCGTACGCCTGGGCCAGCGCGGCCACCTGGGCCAGCAGCACGAGGACGAGGGTGAGCACACCGAACGGGCCGATGTCCGACTGCTTCATGACCCGCAGCGCGTCCTCGGCCGGCCTGCCGCTGCCGAGCCCGTCCGCGACATCGGCCAGCCCGTCGAGATGCAGCCCCCGCGTGAGCACGGCGGGTACGGCGACGGTGGCGACGGCGGCGAGGAGCGCGCCCGCGCCGAGCAGCAGCATCAGGAGTCCGACGGCGGCGGCCACGGCCCCCACCGCCAGTCCGGCGAGCGGGGCGCACAGCATGCCGCCGCGCGCCGCCGGGCGGTCCCAGCGGGTCACCCGGACCGGGAGCACGGTCAGGGTGCCGAAGGCGAAGCGGAGACCGTCGGACAGCGAGGGCAGGAAGGGCGCGGGCACCGGCGCAGGTTACCCGGTGGTCAGCAGGGCGCCCCGGGCGGCCATGGATAAAGTGCGCCTATGGGACATTGGTTGCAGCGGAACATCATCGAACCGGGGAAGCTGCCGCTGCTTCTCGCCCTCACCGCCTTCGTCCTCACCTTCGCGATCACCCGGGTCGTCACCCGGCTGATCCGGGCCGGCAAGGGCCCCTTCGGCAACGTGAAGGCGGGCGGTCTGCACATCCACCACGTCGTGCCCGGCGTGATCCTCACCGTCGTCGGCGGCTTCGGCGCGGTGGCGGGCGGCCGGCACGGCTTCGGGTCGGCGCTCAGCGCGGTCGTCTTCGGCATCGGCGCCGGTCTCGTCCTGGACGAGTTCGCGCTGATCCTGCACCTCGACGACGTCTACTGGACCGAGGCGGGCCGGCAGAGCGTCGAGGTGGTCGTCCTCACCGCCGCGATGGTCGGGCTGGTGCTGTCCGGGTTCTCGCCGTTCGGCGTCAACGACCTCAGCGAGGACGAACTCCAGAACCGCGCGGGCGTTGCCCTGAACGTCGCGGTCAACTTCCTCTTCTCGCTCATCGCCCTGAGCAAGGGCAAGGCGAGGATCGCCGTGTTCGGCGTGATCGTGCCCGTCATCGCCGTGATCGGCGCGCTGCGCCTGGCCCGTCCCGGCTCGCCCTGGGCGAGACGCTTCTACCGGCACAGGCATCGCGCCCGCGCCAGGGCCGTCCTCCGCGCCTACCACCACGACCTCCGCTGGTCGGGACCCCGCCGCGCCCTCCAGGACTGGATCGGCGGCAAACCCGACCCGGACCCGCCCCGACCGCTCGAACGCGGCTGACGGGCCGGGGGCTTGAGCCGGGACGCGGCGCTTCGGCCGGTACGGGTGAGGGCTGCCGGGGGCGTGTCTCCGGGGCGAGGCCGGCCGCACTTCTGCCGCCGATGGCGGCGAGTGTCCGGCGGAGGGGTTTCCGGTCGCGGTCGGCTCGCCGTGTCCGGCCCGGTACCGGGCCCGCGCCCCGCCGCGTCGGACGCGGGTGACGCAGCGGGGTGTTGCTCCGGGGCGGTCGCCCGGGACGCACGGGGACGGCTACTCGGGCTTCGGCGCCGGGGCCGGCTCCGGCTGCCCGTCGGTCGCCGGCGGCTGTGACGACGCCGGCGTTCCGGAGGTCTCCGGCTCCTCCCGCTGGTCCGCTTCGGCCGGCCGGTCCGGGAGTGCCGGCGCCTTCGGGGTCTCCGGTTCCTCGGGGTGTTCCGGGAGTTCCGCGGCCAGGGCGGCCGCAGCCTGGACCAGGGGGAGGGCCAGAAGGCCGCCCGCGCCCTCGCCCACGGTGACGCCGTGGGCGAGGAGCGGTTCCATCGCCATCCGGTCCAGCGCCTTCGCCTGGCCCGGCTCACCGCTGTCGTGCGAGGCCAGCCACCAGTCCGGCGCCCGGAACGCGATCCGCTGTGCCACCAGCGCGCACGACGCCGTCACGACCCCGTCGAGCACGACCGGCATCTTCCGTACCGCGGCCTGCAGCAGGAAGCCCGTCATCGCGGTGAGGTCGGCCCCGCCCACCGTCGCCAGCAGCCGCAGCTGGTCGCCGAGCACGGGCCGGGCCCGCCGCAGCGCGTCACGGATCGCCGCGCACTTGCGCATCCAGGCCAGGTCGTCGATCGCCACCCCGCCGCGCCCGGTGACCACGGACGCGTCCGTCCCGCACAGCGCGCCCACCAGCGCACCCGCCGCGGTGGTCCCGCCCACGCTCACATCGCCGAGCACCACCAGATCCGTACCGGAGTCGGCCTCCTCGTCGGCCACCGCGACCCCGGCCCGGAACGCCGCCTCGGCCTCCTCCGGGGTCAGCGCGTCCTCGATGTCGATCCGTCCGCTGCCGCGCCGCACCCGGTGCCGTACGACGTCCTCGGGCAGGGCGTCCGGGTCGCAGTCGAGGGCCATGTCGACCACCCGCACCGGCACCCCGAGCCGCCGGGCCAGCACGGACACCGGACGGCCGCCCTCCAGCACCTCGCGCACCAGCTCCCCGGCGCTGCCCGCGGGCCGCGCCGAGACACCCAGCCGGGCGACCCCGTGATCTCCGGCGAAGAGGACGACCCGCGGCCGTTCGACCGGCCGCACCGGGACCGCGGACTGCGCGGCGGCCAGCCACTCACCCAGTTCGTCGAGGCGGCCCAGCGACCCGGGCGGCACGACCTGGCGCTCGCGGCGCGCCTCCGCGTCACGGCGCACCCCGCCGTCCGGACGCTCGATCAGATCGGTGAAGTCGTCGAGATTCAGCGCGCTCATTCGCCGAACAGTACCGGCCCGGATCGAACACGTCGGAGCCCTGGGCCCGTCGACGGCAGCGCCCGGGCCGCGCCGTCGGCATCCCGCCCGCCGGACGACGCCACCCCGACGTCATTGCGCCCGGGATCGCCATCCGATCCGTAACGTTTTGCAGGGGAATGTCGTCACAGACCCGTACGCCCGCCCGCCCGCGCCCCGCCCGACTCACCCGGAGCCGCCCATGTCCGCACCCGACGCACCCGACGCACCCTCCGCCCCGTCGTCCGCCGCCCCCGGCGCCCTGGTCGTCCCCGCACAGCAGGCCGCCTCCGTGCGGGTGCACGAGCCGCGCCGCGCGGACTGCCCCTGGTGCGGCTCGGCGCGGCTGCGCAACCGGCTGCGCACCGGCGATCTGCGGCGGCACCGGCCGGGCCGGTTCACCGTCGACGCGTGCCGGGACTGCGGGCACACCTTCCAGAACCCCCGCCTCACCGCCGAGGGCCTGGCCTTCCACCGCCGGGCGCTGCGCGGAGCCCCCCGGGACGCCGTCACCGACGCCGTCCTCGCGCTGCGCGAGGCCCCCCGCCGCCGCCGGGCCACGGCCCGCGCGATGCTGCGCTTCGGCGAACCGGAGAGCTGGCTGGACGTCGGCACCGGACACGCCCGCTTTCCGGACACCGCGCGGGAGTTCTTCCCGTACACCGCCTTCGACGGCACCGACCTCACCGCGCGCGTCGAACGCGCCCGCGTCCTCGGCCGCGTCGAGGAGGCCCACATCGGCGCGCTGACGGACCCGAAGGTACGGGCCCGGGTGGCGGCCCGCTACGACGTCGTCAGCCTGCTGCACCACCTCGAACACACCACCGACCCGCGGGCCGAACTCCACGCCGCCCTGGACGCCCTGCGCCCCGGCGGCCATCTGCTCATCGAGACCCTGGACCCCGGCAGCGCGTTCGCCGCCCTGTTCGGCAGCCGGTGGCTGTCCTACGACCAGCCCCGGCGGCTGCATCTGCTGCCGCCGCGCAACCTCCGGGCCGCACTGGAGTCGCTCGGCTGCACGATCGTCACCACCAGGTCCGGGCCCACCGGAGCCGGCGCCAGGCACCGCCCCGTGTACGTTCCCTACGACCTGGCCGGCGCCGCCGCGCTGGCCCTCTCCCAGGCCCTGCCCGCCCCGGACGCCCCCTGGCGCGCGATCCCGCCGACCCCGTTCCAGCAGCAGGCGCGCGCCGCACTGCTGCGTGCGGGCGCCCCGCTGGTCGCCGTCGCGGCGCTGACGGACCTCGTGCTGGCGCCCGTCCTGCGGCACACCCCGTTCGCCAACGCGTACCGGATCATCGCGCGCAAGCCGGCGAGCCGGCCGAACTGACCCCGCCCCCGCCCCGTTCGGGCCCCGGCCCTCGTGACTCACCCCCGGAGCACCAGCGCCTGGCCCGCCACCACCAGCAGCACCTGCTCGCACTCCTGCGCGAACGCCGCGTTCAGCCGCCCGAGTTCGTCCCGGTACCGGCGGCCGGACGCGGTGGCGGGCACGATGCCCGAGCCCACCTCGTTGGACACGGCGACCACGGTCCGCCGGGTCGCGCGCACCGCGTCCGTCAGCTCACGCATCCGTTCCCTGAGCGCCCGCTCCCCGCCGTCGGCCCACTCCGCGTCGTCCCACGCCCCGACGGAGTCCATGGCGTCCGTCAGCCACAGCGACAGACAGTCCACCAGCAGCGGCGGCCCGTCGGCCCCCAGCAGCGGCACCAGATCGCAGGTCTCCACGGTCCGCCACGACCCCGGCCGCCGCTCCTGGTGCGCCGACACCCGGGCCGCCCACTCGGTGTCCCCGTTGCGGGACCCGCCGGTCGCCACGTACAGCACCTGGGGCAGGGACTCCAGCCGGCGCTCGGCCTCCACCGACTTGCCGGACCGTGCCCCGCCCAGGACCAGCGTCCGGCGCGGCAGGTCGGGCACGTCCTCGTAGGCGCCCACCTCCACCCTGGTCCCGTCCGGTACGGCGCGGGCCCCGGCCGCCGCGAGCCGGCGCCGTTCCTCCGCGCCCGGCGGCACGTCGTGGTCGAGGTGCACGGCGATCACGTCCGTCGTCGGACCCACCGCGCCCACCGCCCGCAGCCGCGCCAGCGCGTCCGGACGCCCCACGACGTCCAGCAGCACCATGGCGTACGTTTCGGCAGGCTCCTCCAGCCCGGCCGGCGCCGTCCCCGGCGGCAGATACAGCAGCCGCTGCCCGTCCGGACCCGTCACCGCGTACCCGGTGCCCGGCGAGTCCAGCGCCACCGCCCGCACCCTGTGACCCGTCAGCAGCGCCAGCTCCCGCCCGTCCGGCACCCGGCCAGGCTGCGGCAGCCCGGCGGGCAGCTCGACCGCGGGGCCGTCGTGCGGATGGGAGAGCAGCACCTGGCGCACACCGCCCAGCGAATGCCCCGCGCGGGCGGCCGCGAACGCCACGCCCGGCATCAGGTCGAGCAGCAGCGAGCCGTCCACGAGCAGCGAGGTCGCCGCGCGCGCGTACGGACCGGCGGCCAACGCGCAGGCGGCGCAGGGACAGTCGGGGCGGGGCAGGCCCGCGGGGGCACCGGTGCCGAGCAGAGTGAGTTCCACGGACCCGATTTTCGCCCCTCCCCACGCCTCCTGCGCGCCCGACCGGGCCCTGTCGTCGATGATCCCCCGAATCATCCGCCGGACAGGCTCTAGGCTCTGGTCGGGGCCGGACCGGGATCCGGCTCCTGTTGTGCAGGTGCTCATAACCACGGGAGGCGTACATGGCGGCATGGACGTGGCGGTTCGAGAAGGCCGACGGGACGCAGGTCGAGCCCGCGGTGACGCCTGAGGAGTTCACCACCCAGGGGGACGCCGAGTCCTGGATCGGGGAGAACTGGAAGGCCCTGCTGGAGGGCGGCGCCGACCAGGTGCGGCTGCTGGAGGACGCCACGGAGATCTACGGGCCGATGAGCCTGCACACGGACGAGGCGTGAGCGTTCGGGCGTGAGCGTTCGGGCGGGGGCTCACGCCCTCGCCCGTCCCGCCTCCGCTCAGCCCCGTACGCCGCACAGGTGGAGCAGCGACGCCACCCCGCGGTAGGGGTCCGTCCGGCCGGCCCGCTCCTCGACCGCGAGGAGCGCCGCCAGGTCGTCGGGGCGGCCGGGGGTGTGCGCGACCCGCGCTCCGTCCACCGCCGTGTCCGTGAAGACCCGCACCCCGTACCAGGTGCGCAGGGGCGCACCCAGCCCCGCGAGCGTCGCCGTCAGGTCCGTCAGCCGGTCGGCCCGCACCTCGAGCCCCGACCCGTCCGTGTGGCACGTCGAGTCGAACGCGGTCAGCGCCCCGGCCCAGTCGCCGCGCAGGCCGGACCGCATCGCCGGCGCGTCGCCGTTGCGCACCAGGAGCGACAGCAGACCGCCGGGGGCGAGCATCCGGGCCAGCCCCGCCACCAGCGGGTCCGGCTCCGCCACGTACATGAGCACGCCGTGGCAGAGCACCACGTCGAAGCTGCCCGGCAGGAAGTGCACCCCGGTGTCGCGGCCGTCGCCCTCGACGACCCGCACCCGCTCGCGGATGCCCTCGGGCTCCCCGGCGAGCACCGCGCGCGCGGCGGCGATCATCTCCGTGTCCCGCTCCAGACCGGTCACCTGGTGGCCGGCCCGCGCCAGGCGCAGCGCCTGCGTGCCCCGGCCCATGCCGACATCCAGCACGCGCAGCCGCCGCCCGACCGGGAACCGCCCCACTATCTGTTCGTCGAGCTGCCGGGCCACCAGCTCCTGCTGTACGACCTCCCGCAGACTCCCGGGCGGCCCGGCCGTCCCCCTCGCCCTCGGCGCGGAGTGCGGGGCCTGCGCGGGCACCGCGACCGGTGCCGCGCCGTCGGCGAACGGCGTGGTGCTCAGGGCCGCTCCCCGCGCTTGACCTGGGGCTTGGGCAGGCGCAGCCGGCGCATCTGCAGCGAGCGCATCAGCGCGTAGGCGACGGCGCCGCGGCGCTTGTCGTCGGGGAAGCGCTCGGCCAACCGCTTCTTCAGCCGGAAGCCGGTCACGAGGGAGTCGAGCACGATCATCACGATCACGACGAGCCACAGCAGCAGCGCCACGTTCTGCAGCTGGGGCACCTGGATCATGCTCAGCACCAGGATGATCACCGCCATCGGCAGGAAGTACTCCGCGATGTTGAACCGCGAGTCGACGTAGTCGCGCGCGAACCGGCGCACCGGCCCCTTGTCACGGGCGGGCAGGTAGCGCTCGTCGCCGCTGGCCAGCGCCTGGCGCTGACGCTCCATCGCGGCCCGGCGCTCGTCACGCTGCCGCTTGGCGGCCTCCTTGCGCGTCATCGACGTATTGGCCACGCTGCGCCGCTGGGTCTGGGCCTGGCTGCGCTTGGGCGTGGGGCGGCCCTTCGGGGCCTCCGGGTGGCGGATCTGAGTGGAGTCGGTCACCGTCGCCTTGTCGGCGTGGGCCTTCTCTTCCTTGGCACGGCTACGGAACACAAAACCCAAGGGTACGGGGTGTAGGGGGCGGGGCCCCAGTCCCGGGGGGAACGATCCGGCAACACCCCGCGTCCGTAGAGGCACAAGAGGGGGCGTTGTGTGCGACTTGGGGTGCGTTGTCCGCCGGCACCCGGGGATCACCTACTCCTTGCGCCGGACCGGGAGGAGACGCAGTCGTCCTTGGGGATGAGCGCATCCGCCCCCGGACAGTGCGGTAATGGATGCAGGGCCCGTACTGTGGGTTCTGTCGCAGAAATGTGAGCCGGAGTCCGTCAGAAGGGGGCGCGCGAAGCCCATGAGCGGTGTCATGAAGCGTATGGGGATGATCTTCCGCGCGAAGGCGAACAAGGCCCTTGACCGGGCCGAGGATCCGCGCGAGACCCTCGATTACTCGTACCAGAAACAGCTGGAGCTGCTCCAGAAGGTCCGCCGGGGTGTCGCCGACGTGGCGACCAGCCGCAAGCGCCTGGAGCTCCAGCTCAACCAGCTGCAGTCCCAGTCCTCGAAGCTGGAGGACCAGGGCCGCAAGGCGCTGGCACTGGGCCGTGAGGACCTCGCCCGCGAGGCCCTCTCCCGCCGCGCCGCTCTCCAGCAGCAGGTGACGGACCTGGAGACGCAGCACGCGACGCTCCAGGGCGAGGAGGAGAAGCTCACCCTCGCGGCCCAGCGGCTCCAGGCCAAGGTCGACGCCTTCCGCACGAAGAAGGAGACCATCAAGGCCACGTACACGGCGGCGCAGGCGCAGACCCGGATCGGCGAGGCCTTCTCCGGCATCTCCGAGGAGATGGGCGACGTCGGGCTGGCGATCCAGCGGGCCGAGGACAAGACCGCCCAGCTCCAGGCGCGGGCCGGCGCCATCGACGAACTGCTCGCCTCCGGCGCCCTCGACGACCAGTCGGGCATGCGCAAGGACGACATCCAGGCCGAGCTGGACCGGCTCTCCGGTGGTACGGATGTGGAGCTGGAACTGCAGCGCATGAAGGCCGAACTGGCCGGCGGTCCCTCCACGGAGAAGCAGGCCATCGAGGGCGGCAGCGAGCAGCCCCAGTCGCAGCAGCAGCCGCAGGACACCCCGCGGTTCGACAAGCAGTGACCGCCGCACGGGACACCGACCCGTGCCGATGACGACCGAGGCCCCCGCGCGGGTGCCCAGGAGGCCGACATGATCGTACGGATCATGGGGGAGGGGCAGGTGGCTCTGACCGAGAGCCACCTCGCCGAGCTGGACAAACTGGACGAGGAACTCCTCGCCGAGATGGACAACGGCGACGGCCCCGGCTTCCGCCGGACTCTCACCGCCCTGCTGAACAGGGTCCACGAGCTCGGCGAGCCGCTGCCGGACGACGCGCTGGAACCCTCCGACCTCATCCTCCCCTCCCCGGACGCGACCATCGAGGAGGTCCGGGAACTGCTCAGCGACGACGGCGACGGCCTGATCCCCGGCACATGAGCCCCTGGCCCGCCGGGCCACCCACGGCCGGACCGTCCATATCCGCACCGCTCCCGTCGGAGCCGCTCACACCCGCACCGCTGCCACCGGAACGGCGCGCATCCGAACCGTTCCACGCCGGTCCGTTCACGGCAGGTGCGGCTCTCACCCCCGGTTCACCACCGGCCCGTTCCCCGCACGCCCCCGCGACGCCGTACGGTGAACGGCCGTGAGCACCTTCCAGCGGGCCCGGCGTCGGCTGCGCGCGCACCCCTTCGCCCTGGACGCGGCTCTGGCCGCAGGCGTCCTGACGTGCATGCTGGCCGGCTCCCTCGTCGACCCGCACGGCCCCGACGGCGTCACCTGGACGCTGCGCGCCCCGGATCTGCTCAGCCTGGCCCTCATGGTGCTCGCCGCCGCCGCGCTCCCCTTCCGGCGCCGCGCGCCCCGCGCGGTCCTCGGCTTCACCGGCGGCGCCTCCCTGGTGGAGTCCGTCACCGGCGATCCCCGCGCCCCGGTCGCGATGTGCGTGGTCGTCGCGCTCTACACCGTCGCCTCCACCACCGACCGCCCCACCACCTGGCGGGCCGGCCTGCTCACCATGACCGTCCTCACCGGCGCCGCCATGATCGCCGGCCCGCTGCCCTGGTACGCCCAGGAGAACCTGGGGATCTTCGCCTGGACCGGGATCGGCGCCACCGCAGGGGACGCCGTCCGCAGCCGCCGCGCCTTCGTCCAGGCCATCAGGGAACGCGCCGAGCGGGCCGAACGCACCCGCGAGGAGGAGGCCCGCCGGCGCGTCGCCGAGGAACGCCTGCGCATCGCCCGCGACCTGCACGACGTCGTCGCCCACCACATCGCGCTGGTCAACGTCCAGGCCGGGGTCGCCGCCCATGTCATGGACAAGCGGCCCGACCAGGCCAAGGAAGCCCTCGCCCACGTACGCGAGGCCAGCCGCTCGGCGCTCGGCGAACTGCGCGCCACCGTCGGCCTGCTGCGCCAGTCCGGCGACCCCGAGGCCCCCACCGAGCCCGCCCCCGGCCTGGACCGTCTCGACGAACTCGCCGGTACCTTCCGCAGCGCCGGCCTGCGCGTCCTGGTCGCCCGTGAGGACCAGCGCCCGGACCACGCCCCCGCGCTGCCCGCCGCCGTCGACCTGGCCGCCTACCGGGTCATCCAGGAGGCTCTCACCAACGTCCAGAAGCACGCCGGCACCGAGGCGAATGCGGAGGTCAGCATCGTCCGGGTGGGCCCGCACCTCGAGGTCACGGTCCTCGACGACGGCACCGGCGCGGTCCACCCCGACACCCCCGCCCCCGCCCCCGTCCCCGCCGCCCACGGCGGCGGCCACGGTCTGCTCGGGATGCGGGAACGCGTCACGGCCCTGCGCGGCACCCTCACCACCGGCCCCCGCTACGGCGGCGGCTTCCGCGTCCATGCGATCCTGCCCGTCGAGCCCCGCACGTCCGCGGCCCAGGACGGTTCGTGACCCGTCCACAGCCCGGGACGGCCGCCCGCGACCAGCACTCCTGGGGGAACCCGTGACCATCCGCGTCCTGCTCGCCGACGACCAGGCCCTGCTGCGCAGTGCCTTCCGCGTGCTCGTCGACTCCGAGCCGGACATGGAGGTGGTGGGCGAGGCGCCCGACGGCGCCGAAGCGGTCCGCCTGGCCCGCGAACAGCGCCCGGACATCGTCCTCATGGACATCCGGATGCCCGGCACCGACGGCCTCACGGCCACCCGCCTGATCAGCGCGGACCCCGAACTCGACGGGGTCCGCGTGGTGATCCTGACGACCTTCGAGGTCGACGACTACGTGGTGCAGTCGCTGCGGGCCGGCGCCTCCGGCTTCCTCGGCAAGGGCTCCGAACCCGGCGAACTGCTGAACGCCATCCGGATCGCCGCCGAGGGCGAGGCGCTGCTGTCCCCGGCCGCCACCAAGGGCCTGATCGCCCGTTTCCTCGCCCAGGAGGGCACGTCCGACGGCGCCGACCGCGACCCGGCCCGCGCGCAGCGGCTCGACTCCCTGACCGTGCGTGAGCGCGAAGTGCTGGTCCAGGTCGCCGGCGGCCACTCCAACGACGAGATCGCCCAACGCCTGGAGGTCAGCCCGCTGACCGTCAAGACACACGTCAACCGGGCCATGGCCAAGCTCGGTGCCCGCGACCGGGCCCAGTTGGTCGTGACCGCCTACGAGTCCGGCCTGGTCCGCCCGAGGACGGACTGAACGCAACCGCGTGTACTGCGGGGGGAGTAGCCGACGCCCGGAGGAACGGGACCTCGGGCCTACGGATCGACCCTCCCGATGCGCCACTGTGTAGAGCGCGCACCCGGCTCAGCCCGGCCGTGCCCCGCCCGTGCCCGTGACCGTGCGTCAGAAGGTGCCGGTGACCGTACTTCCGACCGCGCTTCCGACCGCCCCCAGACGCTCACAGAAGAGAGATCCGTAACCCATGTCCTGGCTGGCCAGATTCAGCCTCGCGCAACGCGCGCTGATCGGACTCATGTCGATCGTCGCGCTCGTGTTCGGGGCGATCGCGATACCTCAGCTCAAGCAGCAGCTGCTGCCCACCATCGAACTGCCCATGGTCTCCGTGATCGCCCCCTACCAGGGCGCGTCCCCGGACGTGGTGGAGAAGCAGGTCGTCGAACCCATCGAGAACAGCCTGGAGGCCGTCGACGGCATCTCCGGTGTCACCTCGACGGCCGGCGAGGGCAACGCCGTGATCATGGCGTCCTTCGACTTCGGCAACGGGACCGAGCAGCTCGTCGCCGATGTCCAGCAGGCCGTCAACCGGGCCCGTGCCCTGCTTCCCGACGACGTGGACCCGCAGGTCGTCGCCGGCAGCACCGACGACATCCCGGCCGTGGTCCTCGCCGTCACCTCCGAGGAGGACCAGCAGGCCCTCGCCGACCGGCTCGACCGGACCGTGGTCACCGAGCTCGAGGGCATCGACGGCGTCGGCCAGGTCACCGTGGACGGCGTCCGGGACCTCCAGGTCACCGTCACCCCCGACGACGCGAAGCTCGCCGACGCCGGTCTCACGGCGCAGGCACTCGCGCAGGCCCTCCAGGCGGGCGGCGCGTCCGTCCCGGCCGGCTCCTTCGACGAGGACGGCGCCAACCGCACCGTCCAGGTCGGCGACGGCTACACCTCGCTCGAGCAGATCGAGGACCTGATGGTCACCGGACAGCCCGGCGAGGGCAAGCCGGTCCGCCTCGGCTCCGTGGCCGAGGTCGAGCAGCAGGAGGCCAGGGCCGACTCGCTCACCCGCACCAACGGCGAGCCCAGCCTCGCCGTGGTCGTCACCATGGACCACGACGGCAGCGCCGTCGCGATCTCGGACGCCGTCGACGAGAAGCTGCCCGACCTGCGCGAGGCCCTCGGCTCGGGCGCCGAACTCACCGTCGTCAGCGACCAGGGCCCGGCCGTCGCCAAGGCCATCGAGGGCCTGACCACCGAGGGCGCCCTCGGCCTGGTCTTCGCGGTCCTGGTGATCCTGGTCTTCCTGGCCTCGATCCGCTCGACCCTCGTCACCGCGGTGTCCATCCCGCTGTCCGTCGTGCTCGCGCTGATCGTGCTGTGGACGCGCGACCTGTCGCTGAACATGCTGACCCTCGGCGCGCTGACCATCGCGGTCGGCCGGGTCGTGGACGACTCCATCGTCGTCCTGGAGAACATCAAGCGGCACCTCGGCTACGGCGAGGAGCGCCGCGAGGCGATTCTGGGCGCCGTCCGCGAGGTGGCCGGCGCGGTGACGTCCGCGACGTTCACCACCGTCGCCGTCTTCCTGCCGATCGGCCTGGTCGGCGGCATGGTGGGCGAGCTGTTCGGCTCCTTCAGCATCACCGTCACGGCGGCGCTGCTCGCCTCCCTGCTGGTGTCGCTGACGGTCGTCCCCGTCCTGTCGTACTGGTTCCTGCGTCCCCCCAAGGGCACTCCCGAGGACGCCGAGGAAGCCCGCAGGCTGGCCGAGGAGAAGGAGGCGAAGAGCCGCCTCCAGAGCTTCTACGTCTCCGTCCTGCGCTTCGCCACCCGGCGCAGGCTGGCCAGCATCGCCATCGCGGTCGTCGTCCTGATCGGCACGTTCGGCATGACCCCGCTGCTCAAGACCAACTTCTTCGACCAGGGCGAGCAGCAGGTCCTCACGGTCCGCCAGGAGCTGGAGCCCGGCACCAGCCTCGAGGCCACCGACGCGCAGGCCAGGAAGGTCGAGAAGCTGCTCGGCGACACCGAGGGCGTCAAGGACCACCAGGTCACCATCGGCTCGTCCGGCTTCATGGCGGCCTTCGGCGGCGGCACGGACACCAACCAGGCCAGCTACCAGGTGATGCTGGAGGACTCCGCGTCCTCCGAGGACGTGCGGGAGCGCATCGAGAAGGGCCTCGCCGGACTCGACGGCATCGGCACCACCACCCTCGCGGGCGGCGACGGTTTCGCCAGCCAGGACCTGAGCGTCGTCGTCAAGGCGGCCGACGCGCAGGTGCTGCGCAGGGCGGCCGACCAGGTGCAGGAGGCCGTGGCCTCGCTGGACGACGTCACGGACGTCACCAGCGACCTGTCGCAGAGCGTCCCGCGGATCTCGGTGGAGGCCAACTCCCGTGCCGCCGCGGCCGGGTTCAACGAGCAGACGCTCGGCGCGGCCGTCGCCCAGGCGGTCCGGGGCACCCCGGCCGCCAAGGCGGTCCTCGACGACACCGAGCGCGACGTCGTCATCCGCTCGGCCCAGCCGGCGACCACCCTGGCCGAGCTGAAGAAGCTGCGCCTGGGCCCGGTGGAGCTGGGCGACATCGCCACCGTCGAGCTGAAGGACGGCCCGGTGTCCATGACCCGGATCGACGGCCAGCGTTCCGCCACCGTCACCGCCCGCCCGACCGGTGACAACACCGGCGCGGTCAGCACCGAGCTCCAGACCGAGATCGACGCGCTCACCCTCCCGGCGGGCGCGACGGCCGAGATCGGCGGCGTGTCCGAGGACCAGGACGAGGCGTTCGCCAACCTGGCCCTGGCCATGCTCGCGGCGATCGCGATCATCTTCATGCTGCTCGTCGGCACCTTCCGGTCGCTCGCCCAGCCGCTGATCCTGCTGGTGTCCATCCCGTTCGCGGCGACGGGCGCGATCGGCCTGCTGATCGTCACGGGCACCCCGATGGGCGTCCCGGCGATGATCGGCATGCTGATGCTGACCGGCATCGTGGTCACCAACGCGATCGTGCTGATCGACCTGATCAACCAGTACCGCGCCCAGGGGTACGGCGTCGTCGAGGCCGTGATCGAGGGCGGCCGGCACCGGCTGCGCCCGATCCTCATGACGGCCCTGGCGACGATCTTCGCCCTGCTCCCGATGGCGCTCGGCGTCACCGGCGAGGGCGGCTTCATCGCCCAGCCGCTGGCCGTGGTGGTGATCGGCGGTCTGATCACGTCGACGGTGCTGACCCTGCTCCTGGTCCCGACCCTCTACGCGATGCTGGAGCTCCGCAAGGAGCGGCGCGCGAAGAAGAAGGCCCTGAAGAGGGACACGGCGGACGAGGAGCCGAAGACGCCGGAGAAGTCCGACCCGCAGCCGGCCCAGGTCTGACGGCCGTACGCGTACGGCGAAGGGGCGCCCCGTGGAGACGTCACGGGGCGCCCCTTCGCGTGAGGGCGGGCATTCATCGGAGCGGGATGTCGACTTCGTGGTCGTCCATGGGCCGGGGGCCGTGGATGCGCCTGTCGGCCTCGGTGATGGCGACGTCGTTGATGCTCGCCTCACGGCGGCGCATGAGACCGCGTTCGTCGAACTCCCACAGCTCGTTGCCGTAGCTGCGCCACCACCGGCCCTCCTCGTCGTGCCACTCGTACTGGAAGCGGACGGCGATCCGGTTCTCGTGGAACCCCCACAGGCTCTTGCGCAGCGCGTAGTCCAGTTCGCGCTCCCACTTCTGCGTCAGGAAGGCGATGATCTCCTCGCGGCCGCTGACGAACGTGTCCCGGTTCCGCCACAGCGAGTCCGGCGTGTAGGCCGACGCCACGCGTCGGGGATCGCGGGTGTTCCATGCGTCCTCGGCCGCCCGCACCTTCCGCAGGGCTGTCTCCCGCGTGAAGGGCGGGCAGGGCGGGCGATCTTCCGGCACTGCGACCTCCTCCTGTCGAGAACGGCCGTTCTCCATCGGCCGGGCCTAAGACAGAGAACGATCGTTCTCGACGTCAAGGGAGTTCCGGATGCCGGCCCCGATCAGTGAGGAACAGAGCCGATTGGACCGCGCGGCACTGCTTGACGCGGCGGAGAGGCTCTTCTGCGAGCGAGGATTCCAAGCGGTGGGAATGGATGAGGTCCGCGCAGCCTCCGGTCTGCCGCTCAAGCGGATCTACCGGCTCTTCGCCGCCAAGGAGGATCTAGCCGTCGCGATGCTCAAGCGTCGCGACCGTCGATGGAGGGGAAGCCTGGCCGCCCACGTGGAGCAGGTCCCGGATCCTCGCGAGCGAGTCCTCGCGGTCTTCGACTGGCTCGCCGAGTGGTTCGCGGAGCCCGGATTCCGCGGATGTGTCCGGGTCAACGCCCACGGAGAGCTCGGCTCGTCGTCCGAGGCGGTGCTCGCCGAAGTCCGGTCGCACAAGCGGGCGTTCCATGACCAGATCGCGGTATGGGTCCACGCTGCCGGGGCGCCGGTGGCCGAGCCGGTCCTCCTGCTCGCCGAAGGGGCCATCGTGACCGCCGGCATCACCGGCGACCCGGCCCCGGCCCGTCACGCACGCGCAGCCGCCGCGACGTTGCTCGGGACGCCCTGACGGCCGGCCCGCGACCGCCTCGAACAGGGCTGGACGTCCCGGCCATCGGCAGAGGAGGGGCTGCCGGATCGCCGACGGCCCCTCCTCTCCGGCACCGACAACCGGTGCCGGCCGGCGTCTAAGGCAGCGCGAGCATCCGTTCCAGGGCCAGCTTGGCGAACTGCTCGGTCTCCCGGTCCACCTCGATGCGGTTGACCAGGTTGCCCTCCGCCAGGGATTCCAGGGCCCAGACCAGGTGGGGGAGGTCGATGCGGTTCATCGTCGAGCAGAAGCAGACCGTCTTGTCGAGGAAGACGATCTCCTTGCCCTCGGGAGCGAAACGGTTCGCCAGCCGGCGCACCAGGTTCAGCTCCGTGCCGATGGCCCACTTGGAACCGGCCGGGGCCGCCTCCAGCGCCTTGATGATGTACTCGGTCGACCCGACGTGGTCCGCCGCGGCCACGACCTCGTGCTTGCACTCGGGGTGGACCAGGACGTTCACGCCCGGGATGCGCTCGCGTACGTCGTTGACCGAGTCCAGGCCGAAGCGGCCGTGCACCGAGCAGTGGCCCCGCCACAGGATCATCTTCGCGTCCCGCAGCTCCTGCGCCGTCAGCCCGCCGTTCGGCTTGTGCGGGTTGTAGACGACGCAGTCCTCCAGGGACATCCCCAGGTCCCGCACCGCGGTGTTGCGGCCGAGGTGCTGGTCGGGGAGGAAGAGGACCTGCTCGCCCTGCTCGAAGGCCCAGTCGAGGGCGCGCTTCGCGTTGGAGGAGGTGCAGATGGTGCCGCCGTGCCTGCCCGTGAAGGCCTTGATGTCGGCGGAGGAGTTCATGTACGAGACGGGCACGACCCGGTCGGATATCCCGGCCTCGGTCAGTACGTCCCAGCACTCCGCGACCTGCTCGGCGGTGGCCATGTCCGCCATGGAGCAGCCGGCCGCGAGGTCCGGCAGGACGACCTTCTGGTCGTCGCCGGTGAGGATGTCCGCGGACTCGGCCATGAAGTGCACACCGCAGAACACGATGTACTCGGCCTGCGGGCGCGCGGCGGCGTCCTTGGCCAGCTTGAACGAGTCGCCCGTGACGTCGGCGAACTGGATGACCTCGTCGCGCTGGTAGTGGTGGCCGAGCACGAAGACCTTGTCCCCCAGCTTCTCCTTGGCGGCACGGGCGCGCTCCACCAGGTCCGGGTCGGACGGTGAGGGGAGGTCGCCGGGACACTCCACACCGCGCTCGCTCCTCGGGTCGGCCTCCCGGCCGAGGAGCAACAGGGCGAGGGGCGTCGGCTGTACGTCGAGCTCCTGGGTCTGGGCGGTGGTCACGACACGCACCCTTTCTGTTCTGCGGCTCGCCGGGCCCGTGTGAACCGGACCGGCGGGGCTGGCGGGACACCGGTTCGACGACTTTTCGTCGAATTGACACTATCTATCATATCCGGTTCACGTCACTTTGACGACGGCCATAACGTCCATGTGACGTGAATCCCGGCCGAGGTCCGTTCATTCCCCGGCCGGGCCCGAACGGTTCGGGGACGGTTTCGCGGCGGAGCCCGGAAGAGGGGCCGGACGGACCGTTTTCCGCTTGCCGGGGCGTGTGCGAGCATGAAGACGGAGCCGAGAGAACACGTTCCCGGCCCGGAATGAATCCGCGGCCCCGCCGGTTGCAACCGTCGGCAAGCAGTCTCCGTACAACCCGGGAGAGATGTAGATGTCCGTATCGGACGAGACCACCACCGTCACCGACGGCATCCTCGTGACCGAGGCCGCGGCGGCCAAGGTCAAGGCGCTGCTCGACCAGGAAGGCCGTGACGACCTCGCCCTGCGCGTCGCCGTCCAGCCCGGCGGCTGCTCCGGCCTGCGCTACCAGCTCTTCTTCGACGAGCGTTCCCTCGACGGCGACGTGGAGAAGGACTTCGACGGCGTCAAGGTCGTCACCGACCGGATGAGCGCCCCGTACCTGGGCGGTGCCACCATCGACTTCGTCGACACCATCGAGAAGCAGGGCTTCACCATCGACAACCCGAACGCCACGGGCTCCTGCGCCTGCGGCGACTCCTTCAGCTGAGCAGGCTCCGGCGCCGCTCCGGGACCCGTTCCCGGGCGGCACGGCGCACCACGAAGGCGGCGGTCC
>NZ_JBHXQZ010000123.1:0-20402 GCF_042717095.1 Streptomyces sp. NPDC058632
GGGCGAGGCGGGGGCTTCCGCGGGGGGCGGGGGCCGTCTATACGCGCGCGGCGGGGCCCCCGCGCCCGGGGCGCCGCCCCCGGCCGCAGAAGTCGGCCGACTCCGCCCCGGACAGCGGTAGTGCCGGTTCCCAGGGCGTCTCCGCGAGGGCGGCCTGCCGCTCGGCCTGTGCCTGTGCCCCCGCGACACGGGGCCCGCGCGGCACGGGGTGTGAGCGCGATGGCGCCACCCGCGAGTGCGGTGGCCACGCGGGTGGCGGGTGAAGCCGACCGTCGTACGGGTGTGGTCGTCTTCACCTGTGCTCCCACTGGATCCCGTGCTCCCACTGGATCCTGTGCTCCCACTGGATCCTGTGCTCCCACTGGATCCAGTGCTCCTGCCGGGGGGTCTTCCGCCGGATCACACGCGCTCAGTGCTGAGCGTTCTCCGGCACCGTGATCTGGCTCTCTTCCCAGCTCATCCGGGTCGTCGCCCCGTAGTTCACCGTCGTGCCCGCGTCGAGACCCGCCTCCTGGGCCCTGGCCGACGGTTCGACCAGCACGACCTGCTCGGCGAGCATCGCGCCGGTGGACGGGTCCACGACCAGCCGCTGCTCCACGCTTCCCAGCGGTGTCCGCGCCGTGCCGGGGAACGCGACACCGACGCCCTCGCGCCCCAGCGGATCGGTGACACGCCCCAGCCCCCGGACGCCGGGCAGATCCGCCATCACCCGGTACGCGGCCGCCCGGACGGCGGGCTTCACCGGCATCGTGACGAGGTCGGCCGCCCGGCGCAGCACGTACGCCGTGCGGCCGACGCCGGTGTCGGCACCGCTGTCCTCCGCGTACAGCTTCTCCAGCTCCCGGCGCAGCTCCCCGCTGTCGGAGGGCAGTTCACGCAGATCCTGGTAGGTGACGTTCCGCGGGCCGAGGGCGTAGATCTTGTCGTCGGCGTCCGTCCGCATGACCATCGGCCGCCGGGTTCCCATCGTGTACCCGAGCGTGCCGCCCTCCTCGTTCCCCGTGGCCTCGGCCCGCATCGTCCCGGGTGAGCCGGCGGCCCGCCAGCGTGCCTCGTCCGCCTTGGTGCGGGGGGCGGTCACACCGTCCAGACCGGAGACCATCAGGCTCCGGGACCCCGGGCGCACACCCACCGACCACTCGGCGGTCGACGTGGTGCGAACGGCGAAGAGCTGCCCCTGCTCCCCGACGACGTTCACGTCCTCCGAGCGCGTGGTGGTCTGCCAGTACGTTCCGTCGGCGGCCGAGGTCTCCGCCTTCTTCGCCGCACTGAGCAGTTCGAGGCGGACGTCACCCCGGCCGTCCGACGTCGACGAACCCGGCCCCGCAGCGGAGGAGGACTGCGGGAGCGCGCTCGCGCGCACTCCCGAAGGATCCCGGTGGAGAGCGCTCACGGCCACCGCGGACGCCGCGACCGCTGTGACGGCTGCGAGGGCCGCCACGGTCCGGAGCGGCCGGATCCCGCCCCGGAGCCGCTCCGGCACCCGGAAGCGTGCCGCGCGACCGTCCGTCGCTCCGGCCAGGATGCGTGCCAGGTCCTCGCGCTGCCGCGGGGAGTCCGCCAACCCGGACGGGTCCAGTTCGTCGGGCCGGGCGCTCGCGAGCACCTTCATGACGTCGGGCCGCCCGGACCGTTCGTGGGTGTTCTTCATGTGAGTGCTCCTTTGCGATCAGTGCGGCGCGGGGCCTGTACGAGTGGTGCGGAGTCCGTCTTCCGCGCGGATGCCGGCTTCTGTACGGACACCGGTTCCGGGACGGGTGCCGCCTCCGGTGCGGGTGCCGTGTCTGGCGGGTACACCGGCTCCAGGGCCTTCTCCAGACGGCGGCGGGCCCGGTGCAGCCGGACGGTCAGCGTCGCGGTGGTGCAGCCCAGGACCCGTGCGGCCTGCTTGGCGTTCAGCCCGTGCCAGGCGATGAGCGTCAGCAGTTCCCGGTCGGCGTCGGACAGGCCCGCCAGGGCCTGCAGCGCGGCTTCCCGGTCGGTCACGTCCGCCGCGACATCGCCGTCCCCGCTCCGGGCACCGCTGCTGACGAGCCGTGCCTCCGCGGCGGCGAGGGCGTACTGGTGGCCGTCCCGGCGACGCAGCTCACGCACCAGGTTGCGAGCCACGCCCAGCAGCCAGGGCAACGCGGGCTGCGGAATGTCCCGCACCCGCCGCCAGGCCACGGTGAACGTCTCGCTGGTGATGTCCTCCCCCGTCTGCCGTCCCACGAGACTCGTGGTGTAGGCGAGGACGCGCGGATAGCACTCCTCGTAGATGTCCCTGAAGCGTTGGGCATGCGTCACGCGCCATCCCCTCATATCGGCTGTCTCACCGAGCAATGCGCGCAGCGGCCCACTTCTTACAGGGGGAGCCGAAATCCATGCGATGTGCCCCACATCACACTTCGGTGCTCCGGCACGGGAATCAGCCCCCGGGGGCGGGCGCCGGTGGATCGGGAGTCGTTCCTGCCCCGGCCGCGGACCGTTGTCGTGGCACGGGGCAGCACGGGGCAGCACGGTCGTGTGTCCCGAGGAGTGAGGCTTCGCGACCAGGACCGGCCTGGCCCCGGCCGTGGTGCGGTCACGTGCCGGCGGTGCCCGGGTCCCAGCGGGTCACATCCGTGGGGGGTGGTCCTGGACGAGGCGGCGCCGAGGCGTCCCGTCGGCGGACGGGGCGTCATGGGCGACCGGCCGGCCCGGCTGCCGCCGATCCCCCCGTCACCGTGCAGGTGCCGGCCTTCGAACAGGGCGGCAATCAGGAGGGGCGACTGTGTCGAGGTGGCGGACGGGCCCCCGGTGTCGTGCCCGTCCGGGACAGCAGGGCCCGAGCCGTCCCGTTGGACCGACAGAACCCCTCGACGAGGTTCACCGTCCCAGCTCAGAAGGCATTTTCGTACTTTTCCCCACTGATCGTCGCGGCGATCGTGCTCGGCATCGTCGAAGTGGTGGTCGAGGGACTGTTCTACCTGCTTGTCATCGGCGTGATCGTGTTTGTCACCGGCTTCCTCCTCGGTCTGCGCCTGGGGCGCGGGGGCAACGGCAAGCGCCGTGTCCGGTAACCCCTACCAGGCCCGCACGAGAGCGCGATGCGGCTCACCGTGCCCCGGTGTCCGTAACGTTGGTCAGCGGCGCATCGGAGAACCTACGTACAAGAGCGGTGGACCTTGGGTACGAGTGGAAGACAACGCGGTGAGCAATTCGCCGACACCTGCGCCGAGGCCGGACGGAGCCGGCTGAACCTCATCGGCCAGCTCCGGAGCATCGCCTCCCGCACACCGCATGCCGCCACGACGTATGCGCGTAACCTGCCCGGGCGGCATGACATCGGCACCGCGCTGCGGCGGACACCAGCATCGGTGTGGAACGACAATGTGACGGACTGCGCCGCCGCGCTCACTTATTACGCGGTGCTCGCGCTTTTCCCCACCCTCCTGGTCACGGTCTCGCTGATCGGGATCGCCGGCGCCTCGGCCACAGAGAACCTCATCAGCAACGTGATCGCTGTTGTCCCGGCAGAGTCACGCCCGGTAATGCACAGCACGCTCAGGAGCATGGCCGACCAGCGCACAGCTGCCTGGGTTCTGGCGGTCTTCGGCACGATCGGCGCTCTGTGGTCTTCCTCCAGCTACCTGGGGGTCTTCCGCCGAGCCCTGCACGCCATGCACGGCGTCGAGGACCTCCGCCCCGCATGGAGGACAGCACCACGACTGGTGATCACCGCTCTGGTGTTGCTGGCGCTCCTGGTCACCAGCGCCCTGGTGCTCGTCCTGACCGCCGAAGCGGCCCCCGCCCTCGGCCGGCTCGTGGGCATGGACAGCATGGCCGGCACCGCGTGGAACGTACTGAAGTGGCCGCTTCTGCTGGGCCTGGTCGCCGTCCTGGTGCTGGTGTTGTTCCGCTCGGGCCCGGCCCAGACGCACGGCGTGCGGCAAAGACTTCTGGGAGACGCTCTGGCCATGGCCCTGTGGCTCGCCGCCTCCGCCGGTTTCGCTCTCTATGCCTCGCAGGTCGGCTCCTACAATCGGCTGTACGGCTCCCTCGCCGGGATCGTCGTCTTCCTGGTGTGGGTCTGGCTGTCCAACCTCGCGCTGCTCATCGGTGCCCAGTTCAACGCCGAACTAGCCAAGATCCACCGCTGATAAGAACCTGCGCCTCTCTCATGCCCCAGGGAGAACCGATGGCTGGGCGGTTCGGCCAAGGGACATCAAGGGGGCCCGACCGGAGAATGCCGACAGTGTCGCTCGCTTCAGGCTGTGGGGCAGCCGGTCCGTGGTGGCAGCTGTTGCGGTCGTTGCTGTTGTCGAGTGTCACGCTGCCGTGCCCTCGGTCGGCCACCTGCTCGACCTTGACCGGGATTCGCATGTCCCGCTCATCGGGGTGGAACCTGAGGCGTAGTTGTTCTGGGCTGTCGACCGAAAGTATGAAGGGGAAGCCTCTCCGGTCAGGTTCAGCGTTCTTGGCTGTCGGCTCTACGGGGCGACCGCCTCCAGCCGCTCCGCCAGGGTCACCGCGCGCTCCGGGGCCTTCCCTGGGACGGAGTTCGCCGACCCGTTCGGTCTCGATGCCGTGGGACCGCGACCTCCCGGCGTCACACGGGGCCGGCCGAGGCTCGTCGAGGGTGGCAGCGACCTTGCGCCATCCTGGCGCGTGCACGAGCCGGTCGTGATCCCGTCTCCGCCGGCCGGGCCGCCGACTGCGGTCGCCAACAGCGAAGACCAAAACAACCCGGGCGTCGCGCCGACGAACCCGGCCATGACACAATCAGAACCGATCCGTTGGTGGTCAATGTCCGCCACGATCGCTGAGGTACCCGACGACGCGCCGTTGCTCCGCATGCTCGCCCACTGTCTCCTGGGCGAGCCGATCTGTACGGACACGTACGGTCCCTGCGTGAACCGCCGCGCAGCGTGCCGCTCCACAACGCGGGTGAACGTCCAAGCAAACCAACCCTGGCTGGGAGCTCGTAATGGCGCGGATAGCCCTGCGTGACAAGACCGCGAAGGATCCTGGGGAGCGGGTTCCCGGAAAACCTCCCCTGTCTATGCTCGGCCGGGTGCTGGCCATGATGCTGGCCTTCGCGGGGGCGGTCGTGTTCGCGGTGGTTCTGGCCCGGCTGACTCTGGAACCCTCGGCGGCGTCCGTGACGCTGACGCACAACAACCTGCGTCCTGGTGACTCCATCCGTGCGTACCTCGTGCATCCCGCGGCCCCTGACACGGTCAAGCAGCTCGGCGGCAATATTGTGATGGGGATACCGTTCGGTGTGCTGCTGCCGGTACTGGTACCCCGAACGCGAGGACTGGTCCGCGTAGCGGCGGCCACCGCTCTCGTGATGATCCTCGTCGAACTCGTCCAAGGCGCCCTCATTGTCGGGCGCGCCTTCGACGTCGATGATGTATTGCTCAACACCACGGGTGCCCTCGTGGGTTACCTGCTGATCGGCCGCCGGATGGGTCGCGCAGTGCATCCCCGACGCCGCCACTGGTGGGACCGGTTCACCAAACGCCAGGTGACTGCTGAAGACCCGGCATAGGCGCACCGTGCCGCGCCCCCTGTTCCGCCGCCCCTCGCCGGGCGCACCACGGAGGCGGTTGGCCGGGCGGACGCGGTACGGCTGACCGAGCGACTGCGGGCGGCGACTGGTGAAGCACGGCGGGCCGCAGTGGCCGGGGCACAGCGGGTACGGGACGCGCGCCGGGCGCGGGTGGCGATACCGCTTGGGTACAGCGGCGGGTGGGGTGAGTACGCGCAAGCCGAACCCGGGATCGGCAGGGCGCAGGCGTACCGGCTGATCGCCATCGCGGAGTCGGCCGAAGGGCTGAGCCGGGCGATCGGCGCGGCCGGTGTCCTGACCACGGTGTCACCCGCGGGTGACACCGGTGCGACCGGGGTGATCGATCCGGGACTGTCGCAGCGGGCGCTGCGCGAAGTCACGGCCGGCTCGATGAACCGACCACCGTCGTCACCGTGCGGCTCACCACAGCAGCCCAAGCCGGGTAGCTTGAGGGGCGGCGGTCCGCGCCGTCGTGGGCTGGGCGGTCGACGAGCTCTGCCGCGTTCCCCTTGTCCTCAGCGGTGATACCGGCGAGGGCGACGACGGTGCTCCGGAGCGGGCGCTCGCTGACACCGGGCACCAACCCGCTGACACGAACGCGGTACGACGCCTGGCCGACGAGATGGCCGCGGGCGGCTGGGAACGGTGCCGACGGGCCGGCATCGACGACACGGTTGCCTTCGGGACCAAGGTCGCGATGGCCAGGGCCATGGTCCGCCGGGCTGTCGAGGAGAAGATCCCGTTCGGCTGGGTGACCGCGGACACCGAGCCCGCATCAGCCACTACGGACAACGCGGCCACACACCCCCGGAAGCCGGCAAACCATCACCACGAAGACCGTTGCGGTACTAGGTCTGCTTCGTGGCGGCGCGGGCCTGACGGCGTCCCGCCGCGGCCGAACGCAGCACGCCGGCGCCCGCCATCAGGAATCCGACGCCCATGAGCATGCTCAGTACGAACATGTATGTCGGAAAGGCGTCGATCCCGAGGAACAACGGTGCCACCGTGACCAGAGTGGCCACAGCGCCGATGATGAAGACGATGCCGCCGGCACGGACCAGGCCGTCTCCGGGAGCCGGGGAATTCGCTTGGGTTTTGTCAGCCACCCGACCAGGGTAGTTCCTGGCGCGAGGGCACAACCCGGCGACGTCTTGTCACCGGCCCGAAGACCACTAGCCTTGGTTGCGGCGGGTCACCGGGACCCGCCTGAGCGCTATCAAGAGCCGTTTCAGAAGCAGTTTTCCGACGAGTACGAGGACGAGGACGGTCGTGCCCACCGGCAAAGTCAAATGGTTCAACAGTGAGAAGGGCTTCGGCTTCCTCTCCCGTGACGACGGCGGGGACGTCTTCGTCCATTCCTCGGTGCTCCCCGCCGGCCTTGAGACGCTGAAACCGGGCCAGCGCGTCGAGTTCGGCGTGGTCGCCGGGCAGCGCGGTGATCAGGCCCTGTCCCTGACCGTCATCGACCCGACCCCGTCGGTCGCGGCGGCCCAGCGCAAGAAGCCCGACGAGCTGGCCTCCATCGTCCAGGACCTGACGACCCTGCTGGAGAACATCACGCCGATGCTGGAGAGGGGCCGCTACCCGGAGCGCACCTCCGGGAAGCAGATCGCCGGCCTCCTGCGCGCCGTCGCCGACCAGTTGGACGTCTAGCCCGTACCGGTCCCCGTACCTACGGGAACCGCAGCGCGTCCGGGCCGAGGGGCGGTACCAGTCCCTCGGCCGCCGCGCGTGTCAGCAGACCCCGCACCGCCGCGTAGCCGTCCTCGCCGAGGTCGGCGGTGAACTCGTTGACGTACAGCCCGATGTGCTGGTCGGCGACGGCAGGGTCCATCTCCTGGGCGTGCTCCATGACGTACGGACGGGTCGCCTCGGGGTCGTCCCAGGCGGCCCGTACGGAGGTGCGGACCGAGTCGGCGAGCCGGGTCAGGGCCGCCGGTCCGAGGGACCGCTTGGCGATGATCGCGCCGAGCGGGATCGGCAGCCCGGTGGTCCGCTCCCAGTGCTCGCCCATGTCGGCGAGCTTGTGCAGCCCGTAGTTCCGGTACGTGAAGCGGGCCTCGTGGATCACGAGGCCCGCGTCGACCTTCCCGTCCCGCACGGCCGGCATGATCTCGTGGAACGGCATGACGACGATCTCGCCGACCGGGCCGGGCAGGGTGTCCGCCGCCCAGAGGCGGAAGAGCAGGTACGCCGTCGACCTCTCGCTCGGCACCGCGACCGTACGGCCGCTCAGGTCCACCCCCTCCTGCCGCGTCAGCACCAGCGGACCGCAGCCCCGGCCGAGCGCGCCCCCGCAGGGCAGCAGGGCGTACTCGTCGAGGACGTAGGGGAGGGCCGCGTACGACACCTTCAGCACGTCGAGCTCGCCGCGCTCGGCCATGCCGTTGGTGATGTCGATGTCGGCGAAGGTGACGTCGAGGGAGGGCGCGCCGGGGACGCGGCCGTGCGCGAGGGCGTCGAAGACGAAGGTGTCGTTCGGACAGGGGGAGTACGCGATGGCGAGCGGACGGCCGTCGGTCACGGGCCCACGCTCGCCGGACTCGCCGGACTCGCCGGGGTTACGGGGTTCACTGGTCATGCGGGTTCCAACTCTCCAGGACGGGCGAGAGCTTCCCGAAGCCCTCGGTGAGGGCGGTCAGGGCGGCGCCGATGCGCCAGGCGTCGCGGTCGCGCGGGCCCACGGGGTTCGACACCGCCCGGATCTCCAGCACGGGCACGCCGTGCGCGGCGGCGGCCTCGGCGACCCCGAAGCCCTCCATGGCCTCGGCGAGCGCGCGGGGGTGCAGGCCGCCGAGGTGTGCGGCGCGGGCCGCGGTGCCGGTCACCGTCGACACGGTGAGGACGGCGCCGGTGAGGGCGCCGGTCGCGGCGGCCGCGTCCCGGACCAGGGCGGCGGGGGGCAGGTGGGTGACGGTGCCGAAGCCGAGGGCGGTCACCGGCAGGAAGCCGTCCGCCGTCTCGGCACCCAGGTCGGCGGCGGTGATCTCGTCGGCGACGACGAGCGAGCCGACGGGCGCGTGCGGCGCGAAACCGCCGGCGATCCCGGCCGAGACGACGACGTCGTAGGGGCGGCCCGACAAGGCCGCGGCGGTGAGGGCGGTGGCCGTGGAGGCGGCGGCGAGGGCCGGGCCGACACCGGCGACGAGGACGTCGGGGCCGTCGGCGACCTCGACCACGGTCACCCCGGGCAGCGCGACCTCACGCACGGCCCCCGGGAACGCCCCGGCCACCGCGTCCCGCTCGGCGGGGACCGCGGTGGCCACGAGGACGCCGCCCCGGGCCCTTGGCCCCCTACGGGCGGGGGACACGGAGGCGGCGGACGTACCGGGGCCGCTCGGGCCCTTCCTCGGGTTGATCAGGCGTCCTTCTTCAGCCGGAAGTTCCACAGGCCCGTGGCGTCGCTCTCGCCCTCCTTGACCGACACCAGGGTCGAGTCGCCCTGGGCGCCGTACTGGGCGTTGAAGAACACGCTGCCGGGGATGGTGCGGTAGGTCTTGGTGCTGGACTCGGTCAGCGGCTGACCGTTCATCAGGATCGTCCAGCCCTTGTCGGCGATCTCCGGGTCGACACCGAAGCGCACGGTCTCGTCCGGGTCGACCGTGATCTCCTCGACGTCCTTGTCCTGGAGGCACTTGGAGAGGTCGGCGGCCTTCAGGGCCCCGTTCTCGCCACCGCAGGTCGCCTCGGAGCTCACCGAGGAACTGCCGACGGTGAGAGTGGAGATCGCCGTCGGCTTGTCACAGGCAGACAGGACGAGCAGTCCGGCGGATACGGCGCCGGCGGTGGCGACGGCACGGCGGCGTCGCACGGCGCGGGCACTCGGAGCGGCTGCGCCGCGAGGCAACGTGGTCATGGGCGAAAGGCTATCGGGCACGCCCCACCCGCTCCCCACGTGGGGGTACGGCGTGGCCGGAGCGTTACGCCACTCGCACGCGAACCGTCCCGGGACAGGTGCCGGTCCGGCGACGCGGACAGGGAACGATGCGGCGCCGCCGTCGGAGGTCACGCCACTCGTACGCCCGCCCGGCCCGTACACCGACCGGGCTCACGCCACCCGCGCGCCTCCGGTACCTCTGCCGTGCCGGGCCGAGCCGATCAGGCCGCGGACGGTGGTCAGCCAGCCCGTGGCGACGATCGCGGCGCCGACCGCCAGGCCCAGCGACCCGGTCAGCGGCATCGCGATGCCGATCGCCCCGCCCAGCACCCACGCCATCTGGAGCAGCGTCTCGGAGCGTGCGAACGCCGACGTACGGACCAGTTCGGGCACGTCCCGCTGGATGAGCGCGTCCAGGGACAGTTTGGCGAGCGCCTGCGCGAACCCGGCGATCCCGGCCAGGCAGGCGATCACGACCGCGCCGAACAGCGCCGCCGCGATGACCGCCGCGGCGACCACACAGGCCACCACCGTCACGATGATGATCTCCGGCGCGCGGGACCTCAGCGAGGCCCCGACGGCCGTACCGAGCGCGTTGCCCGCGCCCGCCGCCACTCCCACTATGCCCAGGGACACGGCGGCGCTCTGCCCGGTCATCGGATGCTCGCGCAGCAGGAACGCGAGGAAGAAGATCAGGAACCCGGTCAGACAGCGGATGGACGCGTTGGCGGCCAGCGCGTGGGTGACGGCCGGGCCGACCGTGCGCAGGCCGGGCCGCTTGACCGGTTTGAGGTGCGGGCCGTGCAGATGCGCCTCGTCCGCCGCGAGCAGCGCCGTGTCCTCACCCTTCGCGGAGTCCACCTTCGACGGCAGCGTGAACGCCAGCACCGCCCCCGTGACGAACAGGACGAACGCCCCGTACAGCGGCCAGCGTGGCCCGATCTGGTGGAGGCCCGCGCCGATCGGCGCCGCGATGCCGGTGGCCAGCAGGCCGCCGAGGGTGACCCGGGAGTTGGCCTTCACGAGCGAGAACGAGGGGGGCAGCAGCCGCGGCACGACGGCGCTTCTGACCACCCCGTACGCCTTCGAGGAGACCAGGACGCCGAGGGCGGCCGGATACAACTGGATGCTGCCGGTGACGACCGCCCCGGACAGCACCAGGGCGAGGATCGCGCGGGCGAGCATCGCGCCCGCCATCGCGGCCCGGCGGCCGTGCGGGATGCGGTCGAGCAGCGGGCCGACCACCGGGGCCAGGAGCGTGAACGGGGCCATCGTGATGGCGAGGTAGAGGGCGACCCGGCCGCGGGCCTCGTCCGTCGGCACGGAGAAGAAGACGGTGGACGCGAGGGCGACGGTGATCATGACGTCGCCGGCGCCGTTCACCCCGTGCAGTTCGATGAGTTTGCCGAGGCCGGACTCGCCGGCGCCGTGCGCGTGGGTGGCCCGGCGGATGCCGCGCGCGGTCCCGGTCACCGGGAGGCGCAGGCCGCGCCCGAGCGCGCGCAGCGGGCCGCCCGCCCGGCCGGTCCCGACGCGTCGGCCCTTTCTCGGGCCCTTCCCCTTGACCCCGTCGGCCTCACCGGTCCCGGTGGCGCCCTGGGGTGTCCTCGCGGTAGCCACGACGTTCATAGTGCCCCGATATGGCGGTAGGTAGTGCCGCAACCGTGGTGACAGCCCCGACACATGCCGCTGTCCGGCGGAACGCCGCGGTGCTGCGGGGCCTGCCGGCCGCCTGACGGCCGTCCGCCACGCCCGTGCGGTACGGGCGTGGCGCACGGGCGGCGCGGTTCCCGTGGGCGTCGTGGTGATGACGGGGGCGGGGCGGATTCCGGCGCGCGATGGCCCGAGAACCACCGTCGGTGTAGGCCATACGCACGCGAGAAGGTAGCGTGCGTATCTCAGCCATCCCGCAGAATGGATGGAGGCGCGCCCGAGCACGTATCGGCGCGGACGTCGACGCGGTCCTCCGGTCCGCTCCGTCCGCCCCCGCGCTGGGAGTGGCGCACTCGTGAGACGGCGTAGGAGAGAAGCGATACCTGTGAGCGCAGCGACAACGCGAAGCCGCACCCCCGACCGCCTGTGCGCCGAGGCGGTCGACCTCGCCCGTGCCGCCGCCGAGGAGGCCGCCGCGCCCGGGGTCGTCGGCGAGCACGAGGGGCTCGTCTCCGAGGGCGACCGGGTCGTCACCCACTTCTTCGCCTGCCGCGAGCTCGGCTACCGGGGCTGGCGCTGGGCCGTCACCGTCGCCCGCGCCTCCCGCGCCAGGCTCGTCACGGTGGACGAGGCGGTCCTGCTGCCCGGCCCCGACGCGCTGCTCGCACCGGAGTGGGTGCCGTGGAGCGAGCGGCTGCGTCCCGGCGACATGGGCCCCGGCGACCTGCTGCCCACCGACGCCGAGGACCTGCGGCTGGAGCCCGGCTACTCGGGCGAGGACGAGCCGTCCCCGAACTCCACGGTCGCCTCGGTCACCGGGGAGCTCGCCGAGCTGGTCGAGTCGGAGGACGCCGAGGTCGCCGGGGGTGCCCCGGCCGACCTGACGATCGCCCCCGCCCGCGGCTCGATCGCGTCGGTCGCCGAGGAACTCGGCATGCGCCGCGCCCGGGTCCTGTCCCGCTACGGCCTGCACATCGCCGCCGACCGCTGGGAGGAGGCGTTCGGCGCCAAGACCCCGATGGCGCAGGCGGCCCCCGCCTCCTGCGTCAGCTGCGGCTTCCTCGCCCGCATCGGCGGTTCCCTGGGCCAGGCCTTCGGCGTGTGCGCCAACGAGTTCTCCCCGGCTGACGGCCGCGTGGTCTCTCTGGCGTACGGCTGCGGCGGCCACTCCGAGGCCGCGGTCATGCCCAGGCCGCCGCAGCCCGTCCCGCCGAGGATCGACGAGACCCGCGTCGACCCGTTCCCGCTCCGCCCGGCCCCCGACTCGGGATCGGTCCCGGCGACGGAGGACTCGGCTTCGGCGGAGCTGGGCCACTCGTAGGCGGTGCGCCCGGTGCGGACCCCGGCCCCCATGTGCTTCAGGGATGCCTGACCCCCGTTTTCGGCACCGGGGTCCGCGGTGTCCTCGTCGGCCTTGCGGGTCACTTCGGTGAGGAAGGCGGGTGGCGCAGTGCGGGCGGCTTCCTCCGCACCGAAGGCGTACTCCCAGGTCCAGCTCAAGCGCGTACTGCTTCCATGGCCTCGTCCAGGACGGTGCTCAGCTCCCGCGGAGCCTCATGAGCCACGGTGGGGTCCTCGTGTTCCAGGTCGGCCTCGGCGTGGGCGCGGCGGGTGGCGACGCCGGGGGTCAGGTGGCCGGTGTCGCAGGCGGAGAGGAGGAGACGGGGGTCGTGCCGGCGGAGGGTGGCGAGGAGGTCGGTGGCCTGCTGGAGGAGGGCGGGGGCGGTGCAGGCGGGCTGCGGTACGGGGGGCAGGGGGTGCCTTGTGCGGGGCTTTCGGGGTTCGTGGGAGGTGGGGGGCTCGTGAGGGCTTCTGCTCGGGGCGGCGGGAGCCGGAGCCGGGGTCCGGTCCGGCGCGGGTGCGGGTGCGGGCGCGGGCTCTCGGTGAGCGGGGCGGCGGGCGCCCGGCTGGTTGCAGGAGACCGTGCGGGTGACGATGCGTCCGGTGGCGGTGCGGTGGCGTTCGCGGCGCAGGTAGCCGTGCGCTTCGAGTTCGCGCAGGGCGGCGGCGATGTGCGTGGAGCCCTCGGGGAAGCGGGCGGTGAGGGTCTTGATGTCGCTGGGCGCGCCGGTGGTCAGGGACTGGAGGTGGCAGGCCAGTCCGATCGCCAGGAGGGAGAGTTCGCCGTGCTGGGTGAGGTGGTTGCCGATCACCGTGAAGCGGGTGGTGTGGCGGGTGTTCTCGTGGATGACGCCGGCCGGGTGCGGGGTGGGGCGTACAGGGGCTCGGCGGGTCGCCCGTGCGTGGGGACGGTTGGCGTCGTCGGCTGACTGGGCGGGCGGGGGCGCGCTAGGGTTTTGGGTATCCATCGGGAAGGTACTGCTTCCTTGTTGGTCAGGCCCTCGCACTGGGATGCCAGTCCCGGCGGGGGCCGAAGTCTGTCCGCGGCCGCTGATCGGCGATCAGCGGCCTGGTCTGCGGTTCTTGCGCTGAGCGTAAGGGTGCGGGGGGCCCCGAAATCCAGCCCGACCGGCGATGTTCACCCGCCCGAGTGAGTCGGGGAGGCGGCCTCCTGACGGGAGGAGGGGTGGGGTTGGGTGGGGTTCTTTTTCTCCCTCATGTGTCTTTGGTGGGACGGCCCGAGGTGCCGGAGTTCAGGATCTCGGGTTCCGGTGACGTGAGGCGCAGTTCGGCCCGGACGATCTTGCGCGGGAACCGGCCCTCGGCTACGCCCCAGCGGTTGGCGAGGGCCTCGACGAGGAGCAGACCCCGGCCGGACTCGGCGTCAGGGGCGGGCGCTCGTGCATGCGATTCGGGCCGGTCCGCCACAGCCCGGCGAGGGCCGGTGGTGGACGAAGTCGGCCGTGACAGGGAACCGTTGACCCCCTCTTTGGTCGTCTCGCGTTCGTGAGTCAGACGACCGGACGTGCTCGGATACGGAACGAGTACGACCATCGGGGGGATCGATGTTCACTGTTTTCCGACTGCCGGCGCCCGCTGTCCGGCCTCCGCGCGCAGCCGTCACCGCCGTCGCGGTGGTGACGGCGGTCGCGGTGCTCGCCGGCTGCGGCGGCGACGGAGAGCGGAGGGGCACGACGAAGGGGGGCACGCCGGCCTCGCCGAGCGCCTCCGCCGAACCCTCGGCTTCCGGCAGCGCCGGTGCCCTGCCCGACGCGTACGACTTCACTCCCGCTCCGGAGCGGGTACCGAGGACGGCTGCCCGGGCCCGCGCTCTCACACGCAACGTCGCGCTCGCTCCCACCGACTGGACGCCCGACATGGTCCCCCACGACCCGTACGAGACGGCCGGCACCTGGCCGGTGCTTCCCGACACCTGTGTCTGGACCCGCGGGAAACTGCCCGACGGGGTGCTGGACAGCTACAACCGCCGTATCGACCTGCCGGCGAAGGACGGCAAGGGCCGCGTCCAGGGAGCGGTGACGGTCACCGTGCACCGGGACGAGGCGGGTGCCGAGAGGGAGTTGAAGGACACCGTTCAGGAGAGCTTCCGCTGTCCCGTGCAGGATCTCGGCGGCGGGCAGAAGCTCGACGGGCTGATGTCGATGCACATCGATCCCAAGGACGTGAAGAACGCCGACGCCACGCTCTTCGAGGCCGGCACCTACGCGGGACCCGCCTCCGGCGGACCCCAGGGCTACGTCTGGACCAAGTCCCGCATCGGGCCCGTCACCACGGCCGTCTCCGTCAAGGGCGCGAAGGGCCGCACGACCAAGGACCTGATCCGGCTCGCCGCGGAGGCCGGGGCGAAGCTGCTGTACCGGGTGGAGCTGGAACTGAGGTGACCGACCTGCAACCGCTCGGGCCGGGAGACCCGGCGCGCATCGCCGGCTACCGGATACTGGGCCGACTCGGCGCGGGCGGCATGGGTGTCGTCCTGCTCGGCCGGTCGGCGGGCGGCACACTCGTCGCCGTCAAGCTGATCCGGGCCGAGTACGCGGACGACGCCTCGTTCCGCGCCCGGTTCCGGCGCGAGGTCGCCCTCGCCCGCCGGGTGCGCACCCGGTACGCCGTTCCGGTCGTCGACGCGGACACCGAGGCCGCCGCGCCGTGGCTGGCGACCGCGTTCGTGCCCGGGCCGTCGCTGGCCGACGCGGTCGCGGCGACCGGCCCGCTGCCGGTGCGGAGCGTACGGGCGCTGGGCGGGATGCTCGCGGAGGCGCTGGAGGCGGTTCACTCCGGGGGCATGGTGCACCGGGACGTCAAACCCGGCAACGTCCTGCTCGCGGCGGACGGCCCGCGCCTCATCGACTTCGGCATCGCCCGCGCCCTGGACGACACCGTGCTCACGGCCGCGGACGCCGTGGTCGGATCCCCCGGCTTCCTCTCCCCGGAGCAGGCGCAGGGCCGCCCCGTCGGACCGCCCAGCGACGTCTTCTCGCTCGGCTGCGTGCTCGCCCACGCGGCGACCGGGATCCGGCCCTTCGGCAGCGGCCCCGTCGAGGCCATGCTGTTCAGAACCGTGCACGACCCGGCGCGGCTCGACGGCGTTCCGGCGGCGCTGCGGCCGGTCGTCGACGCGTGCCTGGCCAAGGAACCGGGCGAGCGGCCCACCGCCGCGCAGCTGCGGGCCGCCTGCGCGGAGGACGCCACCGGACCCGCCTGGCTGCCCGTCTCCGTCACCCACCTCATCGCCGAACGCTCCGCCCGGATGCTGGCCCTGCCGGAGATCGACGCGACGCACGTCGACCGTCCGACCCGGCGCACGCCGCCCGGCGGCCCGGACACCGAGGGGAGTTCCGGGCCGCCGGGCAGACGGCGGATGCTCACGTACCTCGTCTCCGGGGCCGCCGGCCTCGCCGTCGCGGGGTCGACGGCGTGGCTGATCGGCCGCGACGACGACAGCGGCGACAACGGCGCCCGCCGGCGCGACACGCCCAAGCCGGTGCTGCACCTCGGGCTCCAGGCCGATCTGAGCGGCCCCGGCCGCCGTCAGGGCAAGGCCGCCGAACAAGGAGCCCGCCTCGCCGTCGCGGAGCACAACGCCCGTGACGGCAACCCGTTCACCCTGGCCCTGACCACCGTCGACGACCGTGGCGACGCGGCGGGCGCGGAGTCGGCCGCCCACCGCCTCGCGGCGGACGAGCGGATCGCCGCCGTGATCGGCGCGACCGGCGCGGACGCGGTCGGAGCCACGCTCGACACGTACGACGGGGCCGGGCTCACCCTCGTCAGCGTGCTCGACGGCGACATCCGCCACCTGAACCGGGTCCTGCTGTGCGCGAGGCCCAACAACGCCCTGCAGATGTATCCGGTCGCGCAGTACCTGGGGCTGCACGACCTCGACGACATCGCCCTCGTCGACGACGAGAGCGAGTACGGGCGGCAGGTGACCCGCCTGTTCGCCGAAGGGCTGCGGGGCACGGGCGGGCGCACCGTCCTGCCGGAGACGGTCCCCGCGGACGGCCGGGACACCGACGCCCGGGTCCGGGCCGTGATCGCGCGGTCTCCCGGCGCCGTGGTCTACGGCGGAGGGACCGACGGCATGGCCCGCTTCGCCCGCGCCCTGGCGCAGACCGGTTACCGCGGGCCCCGCCTCGCCAGCCAGACCGCCCACGACCCCGGCTTCCCCGCGCGGGCCGGGGCGGCCGCCGAGGGCTGGCTCGTGGTGTCCACGGCGACCGACCCGTCGGCCGCGCCGTCGACGCGCGGTTTCACCCGGGCGTTCCGCACCCGCCACCGGGCCGATCCGCCCTCCTTCGCCGCCGAGGCGTACGACGTGGTGCGGCTGGTCACCTCCTGTGTGCGCAAGCTGGACCGGCCCCGGCCGACCCGGCACGATCTGGTGCCCGTGCTGCGCAGGACGACGTACAAGGGGGTGTCGAAGACCTATGCCTTCGAGCCGGAGAACGGCGGATACGTGGGCGAGGGCGTCTTCTTCTACCGTGTGACCGGCGGGCGTTTCCGCTTCCTCGGCAGCGATCCCCACAAGGTGTGACCCGATCGGGCCGTACCGGCGCGCGCCGGTACGGCCCGGGGTGCGTCCCGGGGCACCCGCCCTCTTCTGCGCGATGCGCGCTCACGGTCGGCGGGGCGGTACCTTCGGGCTCACGCCGATGACGGCCGACGAGGAGAGATCAACGTGAGCATGTTCGTAGGGCCTGCGGACGAGGGCGCGGACCCGTTCGGTACGGTGCGTCTGCGGCGCGGGGTGCTGGACGCCTGGGCCGCCAGTCCCGCGCGGTTCCGTGAGGACGCCAACGCCGAGGAGGATCTCGTCCTCGGCGGGTACCGGGACCGCCTCGTCGTCGAGCTGGCGCAGAACGCCGCCGACGCCGCCGCCCGCGCGGGAGTGCCGGGGCGGCTTCGGCTCACGTTGCGCGACGGGGTGCTCGTCGCCGCCAACACCGGTGCCCCGCTGGACGCGGCCGGCGTCGAGTCGCTGTCCACCCTGCGTGCCTCCGCCAAGCGGGACGCCCCCGACCAGGCGGTCGGACGGTTCGGGGTCGGCTTCGCCGCCGTGCTCGCCGTCACCGACGAGCCCGCCGTCGTCGGGCGGCACGGCGGGGTGCGCTGGTCGCTGGCCGAGGCGCGCGGGCTCGCCGAGGAGAGTGCCGGCTCCAGCGCCGGGCTCGGTGACGAGATCCGGCGACGGGACGGGCATGTGCCGTTGCTGCGGCTGCCCTTCCCCGCCGAGGGGACCGCCCCGGACCCGTACGACACCGCCGTCATCCTGCCGCTGCGCGACACCGCCGCCGCCGATCTCGCCGAGCGGCTGCTGCACGCCGTCGACGACGCCCTGCTGCTCGCGCTGCCGGGGCTGGAGGAGGTCGTCGTCGAGATCGGCGACGACGAGCCCCGTACCGTGACCCGCCGGGCCGAGGGCGGCCTCACCGTCGTCGAGGACTCGCGGGAGGGGACCACCCGGTGGCGCACCGCCGCCGCGCACGGGCCGCTCACCCCGGACCTGCTCGCCGACCGGTCCGTCGAGGAGCGGCTGCGGCCGCACTGGTCGGTGACCTGGGCCGTTCCGGTCGACGCCGACGGCACTCCCGCCCGGCCCCGGACCAGCCCCGTCGTGCACGCCCCCACCCCCAGCGACGAGCCGCTCGGCGTGCCCGCCCTGCTCATCGCCTCCTTCCCGCTGGACTCCACCCGCCGGCACACCGCCCCCGGCCCGCTCACCGACTTCCTGGTGGAGCGCGCCGCCGACGCCTACACCGGGCTCCTCGCCGACTGGCGCCCGGTGACCGCCGGGATCATCGACCTCGTGCCCGGTCCGCTCGGCAAGGGCGAGCTGGACGGGGCGCTGCGGCAGGCGGTGCTCGCGCGGCTGCCGCGTACCTCCTTCCTGCCGCCCGCCGTCGAGCCGGGCGGGCGGGGTGAGGAGGGGGAGGAGTCCGACCTGCCCGAGTCGCTGCGGCCTCGGGACGCCGAGGTCGTCGAGGGGGCGGGTGCCGAGACCGTACGGGTGCTGGCGGAGGTTCTTCCGACCCTGCTCCCCGCCGGGCTCGAGCGGCGGGCCGAGCTGCGCACGCTCGGGGTGGCCCGGGTACCGCTGACCGATGCCGTCGACCGGCTCGCCGGGCTCGAGAAGTCGCCCGAGTGGTGGCGGCGGCTGTACGAGAGCCTCGCCGGGGTCGACCCGGACCGGCTCTCCGGGCTGCCGGTGCCGCTGGCCGACGGGAGGACCACCATCGGCCCCCGTCAGGTCCTGCTGCCCGGTGCCGAGGCCGCCCGGATCGACCCCGCGACGCTGGCCCGGCTCGGTCTCAAGGTCGCCCACCCGGACGCCGCGCACCCCCTCCTGGAGAAGCTCGGGGCCCTCCCGGCGACCCCGCGCGCGGTGCTCACCACCCCGCAGGTGCGGGCCGCCGTCGCCGCCTCCCTCGACGACGAGGGCGCCCTGAACTGGGAGGACGAGGCACCCGATGCCGACGAACTCGCCGACACCGTGCTCGGGTTGGTGCGCGACGCCGGTCTCGGACCGGGCGACGAGCCCTGGTTGGGCGCCCTCGCCCTCCCCGACGAGGACGGTGAACTCTCCCCGGCCTGCGAACTGGTCTTCCCCGGGGGTCCGTTCGCCCAGGTGATGCGGGAAGGTGAACTCGCTTCCGTAGAGAGCGAGTTGGCTGAGCGATGGGGTGAGGGACCGCTCGCCGCCTGCGGTGTGCTGGTCGACTTCGTACTCGTCCGTGCCACCGATGTCGTCCTCGACCCGGACGAACTCGAACCCCGCGAAGGGGACTTCGCCGAGCCCGACGACGCGGGTCTGCTGGACGCCGTGGACGTGTGGAGCGAGGACGTCCTCGACCGCTTCCCCGACAGTCCCGTACCGCCCGTCGCCACCGAACTCGTCGCCGTCCGCGACCTCGACCTCGTCGACGACGACCAGTGGCCCCACGCCCTCGCCCTGCTCGCCCGCCCGCCGCTGCGCGACGCCCTCACCCAGCCGGTCCGCGTCCTGCTGCCCGACGGCACCCACGAGGTCGTACGCCCCTACACCGCGTGGTGGCTGCGCGGGCACCCGGTGCTCGGCGGCCGCCGCCCGGCCGGACTGCGCGCCGCCGGAAGCGATCCGCTGCTGCGCGGCCTGTACGACGAGGCCGACGCCACCGGTTTCGACGACGAGCAGGTGCTGCGGGCCCTCGGCGTCCGCACGTCCGTGTCCGCGCTGCTCGACGAACCGGGCGGCGCCGCCGAACTCCTCGACCGCCTCGCCGACCCCGACCGTGAGGTCACCGCCGGCCAGCTGCACGCCCTCTACGGGGCACTGGCCGCCCTGGACCCGGATCAGGTGACCCTGCCGGACGAGGTGCGCGCGGTGGTCGACGGCCGGGTCGAGGTGGTGGACGCGGCGGACGCGGTGGTCGTCGACTCGCCCGACCTGCTGCCGTTCACCGGGGGCGTGGCACTGCTGCCCGTGCGCCCCTCGCACGCCGCCGAGCTGGCCGAACTGTTCCAGGTGCGGCGGCTGAGCGAGTCCGTCACCGGGGACGTCGACACCGAGGGCACCGAGCACGACGTACCGGAGCCGGTGCGGGTGCTGCTCGGGGCGGGCGCCCCGGGTACGTACGTCGAGCACGAGGAGCTCTTCGTGGACGGCGTGGAGATCGACTGGCGGCTGACCCGTGACGGTGTGCTGCACGCCGCCACCCTGGAGGGGGTCGCGGCGGGGCTGGCCTGGGCGGCCCGGCAGTGGCCGCGCCGGTTCGAGGTCGCGGCGCTGCTGGAGGACCCGTCCAGGACCGGGGAACTGGCCCGGGACCGCTGGTTCGACTGACGGGTGTGGAAGGGGGAGCCGGAACACCGGCTCCCCCGGACGGGTTCCTCCGCATGGGTTCGCCGGGCGGGTTCGCCGGGCGGGCTTCCCGGGCGGGTTCCTCCCCATCTCTTAAAAGGAAAAGCTTCCCCACCGGGAACCTCAGCATGGGTTCT